>CP129471.1:600000-869590 GCA_030583705.1 Patescibacteria group bacterium
ATTCAGATATTCCTGCAAAGAACTGCCAAAGCAGGAAAAGACACAAATAACATGGATAATGTAAAATAGAAGAACCCTAAAAAAACCACCGGTTTCTTATGAATTAATTTTATTAACTTATTCTTCATTTTCTACCTCTCTTTTTTTATTTTACTCTTGTTTTGTTTTAGAAAAAGATTTTAAAAAAAGATAATAAAGTAAATATTTACTTCAATTTAAATCATACATGATCATGCTTCAGAAAAAACATTAGAAATTATCTTGAAGTAATTTCTTGTTTTTTACTGTATTTTTTTTAATAAGATCCTTTAAGTGAATCTTATCCGCAAAATCCAAAAAATGATTTAAATAAATAATGAACCTTGCGGCGGATAAACTCATTATAGCCAGTAACAAAAATATTAACCAAGGTCCATCTATAAAGTGCTTTGCCAAAAAGAAGGCGGCTATTATAGACATCTGGCAAAATGTTATAATCTTACTACCCGGAGCTATAAAATGCTCCTTTTTAGCTCTTCTAATTAATGAAGAAAAGATAAATCCCAAAACTTCAAAAATCAAAAGTGCAATAAAGACAAATGGACTAATTGGCCAAAAGACCAGAAGTAGCAATTTATCTCTAATGGGATCAAGAATCTCCCCTAAGCTACTCTTTTGATTAAAATATCTAGCAGCTTTGCCATCATAATAGTCAGATAAACCGACTAGAATAAGGAAAACAAACGTATGAAGATATTGACCAATACTAGAAAAGTGAATAGCAGCTAGTACAAATAAAATACCAAAGACCGTAATAAGGTTAGCCCAGGTTAGGCTTTCCCCTAAGCCTTTTTTTGAATAATTTTGGGTAATCATTTTTTCTCCCTTTAGATTTTTTTAAACTTTTTTTAAATGTTCAATTTAACTTAAAAGTATAACTATTTCCTATAAATGTCAATAAACAGCAAAAAAGCCCCTATTGGGGCTTTTTATATATTAACATTGGGTTATTAATATTGGGATATTAATAATTGAGATATTCAGACTGACGGTTCTTTTAAAAAACCTTAACTCTATCCTTAACCCTATCCTTATTTCTTAGCAGCTACTTCCTCTAAATCATAAGCCAAGCCTTCCTTGTCCCATTTTTTCAGAGTCTTAATAGCGCGAGCAGACAAAGTCAAAGTATGAGTTAAACCGGTTTTAGGGTTAACCACCTTTTTAGTCTGCAAATTAGGTTTAAAGCGGCGCTTAGTTCTTCTATTAGAATGGCTTTTATTAAAGCCGGAAGAAGCTTTGCTGCCAGTTAGTTGACACTGTGTTGCCATAAAAATTCATTAAATTAAACAATAAAATCATTATCTCTTAAAATATGAGGTCTGTCAAGGGTATAAGATAAAAGCCTATCTAAAGAATTAAAAGGCTATTTATTTCTTAATTTTACCTTTACCTTAGTTTATAGTTGATAGTTTATACTAAACTATCAACTATAAACCTCCTACCCCCTATTATACCTACCTGCCCAAAGATTAAGCTTAATATAGAGTAGATCTTTTAGGGTAATTAAACCGTCTTTAATCGGCCTTAAACGGCTATTGGGAGAGTTAAGCCAGTCAACGGGTACTTCCACTAGACTATAACCCAAATTCTTAGCCACCACCAAAACCTCCATGTCAAAACCGAAGCGTTTAACCTTTTGAAAGGAAAAAATATCTTTAGCTGCCTCAGAGCGAAAAAGCTTAAAACCGCACTGCGTATCACTAACCAAGTCGTCTAGTAAGAACAAATTGATCAGTTTATTGCCCAACCTACCTAACCAAATACGGTATATGGGTTGTTTAATCTTAACACTAGAACTATCTAAATAACGAGAACCGATTACCAGATCAGCCTTATGTTCTTTTTGGGCTTGCCAAAGCTTATCCAACTCAGTTATCGGAGTGGAATTATCCGCATCAGTAAAGAGAATAAAACGCCCGGTAGCTTCTTCAACTCCGGCTCGCACCGCCGCTCCCTTACCGCGGTTACTTGGTAACCTAATTACCCTAAGGGAAACAAAGCGAGACTTCATCATTTCGGCTATAATCGCTGTTTTATCTTGACTCCCATCATCCACCACAATAACCTCAAAAGAAAAATCTTTACCTAAAAGATATTCTTGTATAGCTGTTAAGGTTTTACCTAGTCTTTCTTCTTCGTTATAGCTCGGTATAACAATAGATAATTCCGGACCAGTCTGTTCACTCCCTGAAACCTTAGCTCCTGTCTTAAAAGTCCAAAGCCTGTTAGCTAAAAAGTTCCAGGCCACCACTAAGACCGAAGTAATAATTTTAGCGGCAATATACCAAATGGCCAAAAGATAAACAAACAAATACATGCTTAATAAAGTTAAGCCCAAGCCAACTAAAGAAACAATTAAGAATTTAATAAAAAGTTTTTTGTAGTTCTTAGAAGGATGCCGAAAGGTCCAAAACTTGTTTAAAATAAAATTATTAATCACCGCCAGTATAAAGGCTAAAGAAGCAGCCAAAAGTACTGGTAAAAAAAAGAACTCCACTAATAAGTAGAGAGAGACAAGATCAATTAGAGTCCCAGAAAGGCCAACAATGGCATACTTAACAAAAGGCTTACCATGGTCGTTAAAAAAATTACTAAAAAAGTTCAGCTGCTTATTCATAAGCCAACTAATCTATCTTATACCAAAGAGGCTTGCCGGTCGGCAGTTCAAGATAAGGAATTTGTTCGTCTGAGATATTTTCCAGATGTTTAACCAAGGCTCGTAAACTATTACCATGAGCCACTACCATTACTTTCTCCCCTCTCCTTAGAGCCGGACGAATAACTCGACGCCAATAAGGGATAACACGTAAATAAGTGTCTTTTAAAGATTCAGTGCGAGGCATTTGCTTTTTGGTTAAACCACAAGCTTCAGCAGAGATCTGCTTGACTAAACCTTTAGACGACATAGGAGGTGGAGTAGCTTCATAACCACGACGCCATTGATGAATTTGTTCATCCCCTAACTTAGCAGCTAAAGCTTTCTTATTCTTACCCTGTAAAGCTCCATAATGTCTTTCGTTTAAGCGCCAATCATAGGTAATGGGTAACCACATCATATCCATTGCCTCTAAAGACAACCAAGCGGTTTTAATAGCTCGGTTTAAAACTGAGGTAAAAACTCTATCTGGCTTAAAACCACGACGACGTAAAAGTTGTCCGGCTCGCCTGGCCTCAGCCTCTCCGTATTCGGTTAAACCAACATCAACCCAGCCGGTAAAGATACCTTTTTTATTCCATGGACTTTCTCCATGACGGATTAAAACCAGATTATGATCAGACATAAAACAATAAAATAAGACTTAAAAACAAAAAACAAGCTAATTACATTATAACATGGCAGGGAAAAGAAGGGAAATGAAATAAATAAAGAACAATAGACTACTTTTAATTTGACAAAAAAACAAAAAACTATATAATAAAGAGATAAAGGTTCCACTCTGCTAATAAGAGCCCTCGGGCTCTTCCGAAAGGATAGGCGGAGTGGTCGTTTTTTTATAATGATTATTTAATAATATAACATTAAATTAATCTAAAAATAAAAAATTCTTAATCTGCCCATTAATCTCTTTAAGAGGCCTCTCTTCTCCTCTTTCCACATAAACGAACCCAGCCCAACTGCAATAATCAACTATTTGACAATTAATATCAGCTTCGCTTCTATGAAAATAAATATAAAATCTTCTCCGAAACCTCCTCTTTAAATAATTTTTTAAATTCTTTAAAATACTTTCATGTTTCTGCCTTGTGAATATTTTACCCAAAACCACAATTATTGAATCTAAATTTTTATCAATATCATATCTATAGTAAATATTATCCAAGAGTTTTTTTGAAATTATCTTATAAAACTCTTCATCTGTTAAAAATTTATTATCAAATAATCCTTTCTTAACTGCCACTATGTCAATTTCCATATCATCCAAGTTTTTAATAAGATTAAAAACCCTATCCCTCACAAACTGCCTATCTTCCGTCGCATGAAAAAATTCTTGATCATTACCCTTATTCAATAATTCATATTTAAGGTTAATAAACTTATCTCGACTATAAAAAGGGTGTTTTGTTGTTATTGAAGTTAAAATAAAATGCCTTGTTCCTTTGTGAGAAAAATCAAAGTTACCTGATTCATCAATAAAAATATACAGGGAATTATTTTTCATATATTTAATTTAAATTATTAAAAACAAAGAACCCTCTATGTTAAGAGGGTTCTTTGTTTAAAAAAAGTAAGATGAAAACTAAATTAAATGTCTTCTTTGCCAAAATTAAGTGGTCCAAAATTTGTCATTTTCCATTTCTCACACACTAATTCGGGAGTAACTTTAATAAAAACAACATCATCAAAATCAGGCTCTTCTTTCCAATAGTCATAGGACTGCATATTTATTTTAAAAATACCAGGTTTTAAATTTGGATAGTTACGAGAAAAAGCTCCCACAAAGTTCTTAATAAACTTCTCATCTTCATTATTATTAAAAAGTAAGACCGTCTTATGCTCTTTCTTAAATTGATTCTTCATTGGAAAAAAGGCCCACTCACTGTCGTCCTCATTAAGGAAATCACTTAACACCAAATCTCCCTCTTGAGGAGTCACTACAACGTCTTCGTTGTACTCAAAGGTGTCCTCTAAGGTATTCTCATTATTATCATCATGAGAGTTCTCAAAATTTAGCCCTGGCTCAGTGTACATATATTTATGATTAATATTAATATATTTATTATTATATATAATCTAGCAAAAAAATGCTATATATGTACAATTATATCGTCAAAATCACCTTCTCTCGGGGTAATATATAAAGAATTAAATAAAAAACCCGACTTTACATGCCGGGTTAAAACTAAAAAATTATCATCAAAGTACCTATCTCTACCGTTAAATAGACAGTCCATAAAAGAAACTGTCGGTAGGTAGAAGATAAAATATTCTCACTTTTTAAAATGTACAACACTAATGTTATACAAATTCCCGCTAAAGCAAGGGTTAAAAAGCTATCCGCCATCCTTTCTCCACCAATAATAAAGATTGTTAATAAAGTTGTGGAGTAAAGAACAAGAAAAATAGATAAACCTATTGCCACTTTATTTCTTGCTGCTCTTCTCATATCATCCCTCTGCCTGCGAAGTAAAAAGATAATATGATACCGGCTATAATAGACAATGAATAATATATTATTTTTTTCACTGTTAATTTACCCGCAGCCTTGCTGTAAAGAAAAACCCAAGTAGCAATCGATCCAACAAGAAATAGAAAAACTGCTAAATGATCTGCTTTGGAAAAATCAAAGAAGAAATCATTTATTTGCATATTCCCCAAAAAAGCTATTAGGACAAAAATTACTATGCCTTTAATTATTTCGGGGCATTCCTTTTTTTCTCCTTGCTTATTCTTTTCTCTTTCTTCAATCCTTCCTTTCTCTATTATCATTTTTTTAGTTATCATCTTTTTTCCTCCCACCCTCTCGGGTATTTTTATTTTGAAATTTTATTTTTTATAATAACAATTTTAATAATTTTTAAAAAACATTTTAGATAACCTTAAATAAATCACAAATAACTTAGATTGTCAAGACAATTGCTGAATTAAAACTTAAAGTGCAATTAATCTAACACTCATAACAAAAAAATCTAAAGTTTTAGGTTATCCTTAATTAAAAAACTTGACCCAAAAAAACTGAGGCTATAAACTAAGATATATGATCTTAACTGACAAACTACAAAAAGCCATTAATCTTTGTGCAGAACTCCATCATGGACAAATGCGTAAAGGCAGAAAATTGCCTTATGTTGTTCATTTATTCAGTGTAGCCATTATAGTTAGCGAATATACAGACAATGAAGATCTCATTATTGCCGCCTTATTACACGATGTTTTTGAGGATACCCAAGGATATAACGAAGAAGATATGAATAAAGATTTTGGACCAAGAGTTGTTGCTTGCGTTAAAACCCTAACAGAAGATAAAGATCTACCCTGGATGGAAAGAAAAAAAGATTACCTTGAGCGGGTTATAGCTTCTGACAAAGAAAATTTTTTAATCTGTGTAGCGGATAAAATCCACAACTTAAATTCCATTAATCGCGCTTATCTTAAAGAAGTAGCCGGCCAACACCAAGATTCTGAAGCTCGCTTTAAAAGAACTAAAGATTTCTACCTCACAATAGCCAAAGCGGCCTCCCAAAAATTAGGAGACCACCCAATCGTTTCTCGCCTTGAAGAAGCTTATCTTAGGGCAGAAAAAACTTTTAACGAATATTTAAAAGAATTAGGGATTTAGAGCTCTTTCTATTTGAGCGGTAATCTCCTCATAGCTTGGTGAACTTATTCTTAAACCATTAACATAAAACTGTGGGGTACCAGTTACTCCAGCAGCTCGGCCGTCTGACATATCTCTATTAATAACCGCCATGTGCTTATTACTCTTTAGAGCTTCAGAAAATTCTTCAACATTAAGCTCAAGTTCTCTAGCATAGCCTTCAAAGATCTCTAAAACCTCATTGCGAGTCTTAACTCTGGGAATTGAGCTCCCCCACTCGTCTTGGTTTAAAAAAAGTAAATCATGCATTTCCCAAAACTTACCCTGATCCCCGGCTGCTTCAACCACCTGGGCAGCTGTTTGGGCATGGCTATGACCGGCTAAAGGAAAATGACGAAAAACCACTTTAACATTATTAGGATAATCTTCTAAAAGTTTGTCCTTTAAAACAGCAGCACTGCGGCAAGCCGGACATTGAAAATCCGCAAATTCAGTAACCGTTACACTAGCTTCTGCATCACCTTTAAAATAAGCGCCGGAACGTTCTTCCAACAAAGGATTAACCTGCTCAGCCGGTGAAGAAGCAAACTTAAACAACAAAAGACCAAAGGCAATGGCGCCCAAGGCAATAGCTAAAATTATCTTTATTTCTTTAGTCATATTTTTATAATTATTTTTAAAATTATTTTAATCTCTTTAAACTATCTAATAAGATCAAATAAAGAGCGGTTTTGTTTTTTATAAAGAAAGAGTAAGGCGATTATAACCAAAAAAGCTATTAAAGACAAAACCGGTAAGGTTATAAAACCAAAAGACCAACTTACTTGGGCACAAGGTACTCCCACCTGACAAGCCTCCAAAACAACCGGGAAAACTCCGGAGCTGATCAGGACATGATAAAAAGCCACTAAGGCTCCAAAAATTGGGAAAGCGATGGCATAATGGAAAACCTTATGATCCTTTAAGATAATCCCAACAGCTAAAATAACCGCCAAAGGGTAAAGAGCTAAGCGTTGGTACCAACATAAGACACAAGGTGCTAGACCAGCTACCTCACTAGCATATAAACTACCAATAAGTCCCAAAAGAACGATTCCTAAAGACAAATAAAGAGCATTATGCTTTAGCCATTTAATAATTTTTTTCATAAAAAATATTTTAAAAATACCTTATCTATATAAAAAGTATAACATTATGTAAAAAATATAGCAATGAAAAAGACCCCGCCAAAATGGTATAAATAAAAAACTATTTAAAATAATTATTAACGGCATCTTCAAACTGCTCAATGAATATCCTCTTAGAATAAGAGAGATTATTCATCTCATAAAATAATATAACCGCTTTTCTGTACTCTTCAATATCCACGATTCTATAAGAAAGCGGAATTGAATTATGCGCCAACAAGATAGCATTAGAAATCATACGAGAAGCTCTCTTATTACCATCTTCAAAAATTTGGATATAAGCGATAAGAATTGAAGCTAAAAAAGCTTTCTCAAAAAAAGACTCTTTTTTGTTGATCAAATCAACCATGCCTTGCATAGCAACTTTAATTTGATGATCATTGTCTAGGGGCTTATACTTTGTACCAGTAATGCCAACCGGCGATTTTCTAATATTTTTAGAAACTCCAAGTTTTTTTGTTAGAACAAAATGAATGTATTCAATATCAGAACAATGTAATTTTTTAAAACGTTCCTTATTCTGCATCGCCTCGTTAAAAGCGTCTTTATGATTAAGAATCATTTGAGTCTCTTCTTTAGTCTTACCTTCTCCAATAACATTATTTTTAATCAATGCTTCAGTTCCTAAAAGAGAGTAAGTATTTCCCTCTATGGCTGAAGATTTCCAGGAAAACTCAATCATTATTCTTTCAAATTCTTTATTAATAAGAGTCTGGCTATCATATCTTGATAAATTTCTAACAAATTCCTCTTGCAATTTCTCTAATTTTTCTTTTTCTTCGAATGTAAAAATGTCGTTTTCAAGAACAATAAAAATATCAAAATTAAAACTTTCTCTTATCTGTCTTTTTAAATAAGGAGTTTCAAAATATTCTTTAATATTAACCGGCAGGAATAGCTTATTAATCTCAGTAACAACATAGACCGTACTTCGTCCTAATCCTCTTTTTAATATAAACCCTTGTTGTTGTAAATAACTCAAATCTCTTTGTAGAGTTGTCCTTTCTATTGAATCCCCAAGGAAATCCAAAATTTCAGAGTTAGAAGCAATATCTTTGCTCTTTATAAAATCAATAACTTTTTGTTGCCTAATCTGCTTCTTGTTCATAGTTTTTATTACAGTGCTTAATTGCTGCATTTAAAATACCTTATTGCTGCATTTTATTACTAATTTTACAAAAAGTCAAGTAAAAATACAAATTTATTGCTGCATTTTATTTGTACTATAAGACATCCATATTCCCACCAAACTTTCTTTTAAAAATTATCTTATAGCTCTACAAAAATTAGAGCCAGTTTAACCCTATAAAATGCACTATTTATGTAAAAGATAATTTTATTACAAATATTTTAGAACTATTTCCTATAAAAAAAGACCCCGCCAAAATGAAGGGTCGTATCATGCAGAGAGCAATCTTTATGATAAATGGCGGGGTAAAACCGAGGGTGGTGTGCAGAGACAAGCATCAGATGATACAAGATTTTCCTTACTCATTAGAGTAAGTACTTGTTTAACCTTATAAGGTCATGATCCGGTTGCTCCGCACACTTCTCAAAAAAATAATCAAAGAACTTATATTTTATATTATACACCATAGAAAAATGTTTGTCAATAGTAGTTATCCACAAGCTAATTAAACAAAAAGACAAAATAAAAAAAGCCATCAGCAGGGCTTTTTTAGGTAAATACGTTTTTTTCTCGTTTTTTTGTTTTTTTCGATTGTAAGACTACCGTGCTGATGGACTTTATAATAAAAGGAAAAGATTATTTGCGGGGCTGTTTGCCCTAGTTAGAATTTTAACAAAATCCACCCGGCAAACTTTGGCCTAATCTCCCTCTTCTTACTTCTTAAAAAACTACAAAAGAACTCATATTGAATTTAAATATAGTCCTTTTAAAAATATTTGTCAAGAGATCGCTGTGTCTCATGTCAAATGCGACATAGTGAATTCCTTGGGGGTTTGCATATTTAGCCCCATGTGAGGCCGTTTGTTAAGATAATAGTCTAAAAACTCCTCTACTCTCTTTTGTACCATAGGCAAGTCTTTTTTACGATATCTCCAGTACCCCAGACACTCTTTTCTTAAAGTACCATTAAATTTTTCAATGAAGGCCTGGTCGTTCTTCTTGTAAGGTCGTGAGGTACGAATAAAGATGCCTCTTTGTCTAGCTTCGGTGTCCCAATGATCTTGAAACTCCGGACCACCGTCTCGTTGAATCTTGTCTACTGTACCAAACCATTGGAGTTGTTTTTGGAGGGCCTCTTTCCCAGCTAAAGATGTGAGGTTGTCTTGGATCACTACACAGGACTCTTTAGTGAAGATATCTATGGCAGTGAAAGCAAAGAGTTCTCCCAAGACTACGGTGTCTACTTGAATCACTTCTCTTGGTTTTTCGGCCTTTAAAACCGGCCCTCGTCTCTGGTATTTCTTCCATTTACTACGTAATTGGTACTTTTCTCCCAGGATGCGGTAAATGGTACTCACCCCTACAGACAAACCATGGTCTCTTTGCAGGATATAGCGTATCTTTTGACCGCAGCAATTTCTATATTCTTCACGAATAGTTAAAACCTTGGCTTTAAGGGCTGGATTTACCTTACGGTTACGTCGACCTCGTTTAGCATTTTGGTAACTTGCAAGGAACTGGTGAAAGCCCATTTCCTTAATTCCGGCCAGCCAACGATACACGGTGGCGCGGTGCAGACCCAATTTAGCTGGAATCTTTTCCGGGCTTACCCCGCTGCCATAGAGTTGCCAACAAACGTGAATTGGGGTTATCCTATCTATGAAATGTGACATAGTGTTTCTTTAGTGATTTAGACCTCTAAAGTATATCACTATGTCGCATTTTTAATTAGAATACAGCGGAGATTTGGAAAAAGCCTAACTGACTTGAAAAGAATAAGACAAAAATAAAAACAGGAGAAAATTAAATTGCCTATCCCCTAAAAATTTTTCGGCAACTTTTTCTCCTGTATAAATATAGGGTCCGTACCTCGGAGACCGCAAGTCATTGAATGACAAGTCATCAGATAGACTGAACAGTTCGGACCCTAAAATCATAGATCGGTCTCTCCACTCTCGGAGAAGATAATTAGCCCCAGGTTCCTCAAGCATGCTTTCTTGAAACCCAGAAAAGAGAATTATATATAACCTGATATGAACCATGCTTACAAGTTATGGCACTCAATAAATCGGAGTGCGTTTCGCAAGCAGACAAACCTTAAGTCTGTCTTTCGTTTTTAATTCCACCACCTTAGATGACGGCTAAAAACAAAAAGGTGATCAGATTAATTCCTCCGTAGCGCGTAAGTTTCTGCGGCTAAGCACACCGAGATAATATGCCTTACCAATATCTTGATAAACAAATAGCACAAGTCGATGCCTACGGGACCCTGTGACGAATTAAACAATCACAAAATCGTGGACCGATCTATTATTAAAATCTTTTTCTTTTTCTTTAAAGAGCTGCCTGAACTATAGCAAAATACAGCAATTAGTCAAGGGGTAATAAATATTAAATGAAAGATTAATAAAGATTTAAAAGAACAAAAACAACAAAACTTAACTAATTTTTGGCTTGCTATTGAAAAAAAAGCTAATCACAGTAATAATACAAGTAATATCTCTTTTGTTGTATTTTAACCTTTTATTAATCCTTTACTCTTTTATCCCCTATTCTTAGTATATTTCTTTAATCCATCTATCCTTATGTCTTTATCTTTCTGGCACAAACTGAAAAAACCTTTTTTTGTTCTAGCTCCTATGGCTAATGTTACTGATGCAGCCTTTAGGAAGATTATTGCCAAATACGGCAAGCCTGATGTTTTTTATACTGAATTTGTTTCAGCTAACGGTTTGGCTTCAGCCGGCCGAGAAGCTCTAATGATAGATCTTAAATATGATCCAAGTGAGAACCCGATTATAGCCCAGTTCTTTACAGATAACCCGGAGAATATGCATAAAGCCGCCCAACTTGCTTATGAGCTTGGTTTTGCCGGAATAGACATTAACATGGGTTGCCCGGATAAGAATGTTATGAAACAAGGAGCTGGTGCTTGTTTAATTAAAAAACCCCAATTAGCTCGTGAATTAATTAAAGCCGCTAAAGAAGGTGGACAAGGCTTGCCGGTTTCTGTTAAAACCAGAATCGGTGATACTAAAAACGAACTTAAAACCTGGTTAAGCGAGCTCTTAACCGAAGAACCAGCCACTATTATTATCCATTGTCGTACCAGAAAAGAAATGTCCAAAGTACCGGCTCGTTGGGAACACGTTAAAGAGGCGGTAGAAATAGCCAAGGGTTCAAATACTTTAATTGTCGGTAACGGAGATGTTAATAATCTTAAAGAAGCCGAAAAAAAAGTAGCCCAAACCGGTTGCGACGGAGTTATGCTCGGGAGAGCAATTTTTGGTAATCCCTGGCTTTTTAATAAAAAGATATTAATAGAAGATATACCTATTCCAAAAAGACTATCTGTTATGCTTGAGCACACCGAACTTTTTGAAAAACTCTTAGGACAACATAGGTCTTTTCATATTATGCGTAAACACTATAAAGCCTATGCCAATGGTTTTAAAGAAGCTAAAGAATTACGCATTGCCTTAATGTCCACCGAAAATGCCAAAGAAGTAAAAGAGGTGGTTAAAAAGTTTTTAAAAGACAAAGATTTAAAAGACTTAACTTAAATTGACAATAATGGTATAATAGAAAATAACTCTCACTATTAAACTAACCTCTATGCGTCCTTCACTTTTTGAAAAAATTATTGCCAGAGAAATCCCCGCTGAAATCGTTTATGAAGATGAAGTAGTTATCGCCTTCATGGATATTAAGCCTCTTCACCCAGGACATATTTTAGTAGTCCCTAAAGATTATGAAGATTATATCTTTGATTTAAGTGATGAGAAATACACCGAGCTTTTATTAAAAGCTAAGAAATTATCTGCTCCCCTAAAAAGAGCCTCAGGGGCCAAAAGAATTGGTATGGTAGTGGAAGGTTTTGGTGTTAATCATGTTCATGTTCATCTTATCCCGATTAATAATGTTAACGATCTTGATCCCAATTTGGCAAAATTAGCCGAAGCCGAAGAATTAAAAAATATGGCGCAAAAGATTAGGAATGAGATTATAAAATCAAATGTATGAATATAAAGAGCCCAATAAAAAAAAGTAAAGTATACACAAAAGGATTCACTCTTATTGAGCTCTTGGTGGTTATTGCAGTTATTGGCATTCTTTCAACATTAGCTATTGTCGCTTTATCAAACAGTAGGGTTAAAGCTAGGGACTCAAAAAGAGTTTCTGATTTACGTTCAGTGGTTACTGCTTTGGAATTATACTATGCCAATAATAATGGATACCCATCATCTTTAACTCCTGGACAGCCGCTTTCAGATACCTCAGGCACTACCTATATAACAAAGGTGCCACAAAACCCCGAACCCCGAACAGATGGTAACTGTCCTAACCAAGAATATAATTATACAAATTATGGCGGACACTATAGCCTAAAGGGTTGCCTTGGTACGGGCTTCGCAGAATTACCAGCAGGAGGATTTAAAATAAACACAGGCTCACCCCTTAAATCAACCGGACCAATTAACGGTTTAGTTGGTTGGTGGCTCTTTGAAGCTGGTTCAGGTACTACAGCATTGGATAGCTCAGGCAACAATAATCACGCCACTCTCTATGGAGATAATGTTTGGGTAAGTCAAGGTTGTCCCTCTGATTTTTGTCTCCATCTACCAACAACCAGTCAATATGCCTTAGTGCCAAACTCCTCTTCGATTAATGTTACCGGGCAAGCTATTTCTTTTGGCGGTTGGGTTAATTACACTGGTATGCCGGCTTCAACTATATTAATGGATAGGAATAATCATTATCGTATATGGGCTAAGTCAGCCAATAATATCTACTGCTACCTTCATAATGGTTCTAGCTGGAGTCCAAACTTAATTTCAGCAGCTCCCTCTACTGGCTGGCATCACCTTATGTGTGTATATGACGGAATAAATTTTCGCTTATATGTAGATGGAGTTCAGACAGCTTCCATTTCATATAATCAAAATATGCCGAGCAACTCTAATAGTTTAACTATCGGCAGATCATCCGGAGGGGGTTCTGGTATAGGAACCTACTTAGATGATATAAGAGTATATAATAGAACTTTAAGTGCTGATGAAGTTTTAAGCCTTTATCAAGCAACTAGACCAAACTAAATTACCTCATCAGTCTCCTTATTTTTTATTAAGAGCTTAAGTTTACTTATATTATAATAACATTATAACACTCTATCAATCACTCCCCCTCCTAAAACTTCATCTTGGTCATAAAAGACAGCAGCTTGTCCTGGGGTAATAGCTCTTTGTGCTTCTTTAAAAGTTAACTTAATTGTTTTATTATCTATTCTTTTAACCGTTGCTTCTTGGGCTGGATGACGATAGCGGATAACGGCGGTAATCTTTTTAGGTAATTCTCTTTCTTTAGTTAAAGAAAGATCTTTAACTATACACTCTCTACGCCAAAGTAAAGGGTCTTGAGGATTATCCGAGACTATTACCAAATTCTTTTTCATATCTTTAGCTACCACATAATAAGGTCCACCGCTAAGCTCAAGACCTCCTCTTTGCCCCAGGGTATAGAAAACCGCTCCCTCATGCTCGCCTAAAACCGAACCGTCTATGTAAACAATCTTACCTTTTTTTGGTTTAAGTCTTTGTTTTAATAATGCCCTTATATCCACTTCCCCAATAAAACAAATTCCTTGGGAATCTGGTTTGTTATACGTCGGTAAATTAAATTTTTTAGCTAATTTTCTAACACTGCTTTTTTGTAAATCACCTAAGGGAAAAATTGTTTTAGCCAACTGCTCTTGTTTAAGGGTATATAAAAAATATGTCTGATCCTTACTGTTATCCCTACCTTTAAGTAGACTATAATCTTCATTCTTTTTAACCACCCTGGCATAGTGTCCCGTAGCTACATAATCTGCACCAAACTCTTTGGCTTTAGACAAAAAAACCTTAAACTTAATCTCTTGGTTACACATAATATCCGGGTTCGGTGTCCGCCCGGCTTTATATTCTCTAAAAAAATAATCTATAACCCCCTGCCTGTATTCTTCTTCAAAATTCCAAACATAAAAACGAAGGTCTAAAATTTGAGCCACTCGCCTGGCATCCGCTAAATCTTCAGACCAAGCGCAAACAAAATCACCAACATCTTGGCTCCAATTTTTCATAAAGACGCCAATCACTTCATAACCTTGTTCAACAAGTAAAGCGGCCGTGACAGACGAATCCACCCCACCGGATAAACCAACCACCACCCGAGGTTTTTTAGCTTTAATTGTTATTTTTTCTATTCTTTTCATATATCCGCTAAATTACCATACTTTTTGTTTAATTTCAATTGTTTTAGATAAAAATTAAATAAGGTTAAATAAAAGACTTAAATTGCCATAATAGTAAAAGCATGTTAAAATGGCAATATCTTTAAATTAGACAATCTCTTATTACAATTAAACTAAATATATGTCACACACTCTTCCCTCTTTGCCTTATAGTTACGACGCCCTAGAACCCTATATTGACGCTCGTACCATGGAAATCCACCATACTAAGCATCATCAAGCCTACGTAGATAAATTAAACGCTGCCTTAGCCTCTTATCCTGATCTCGCGGATGACCCAACAGAAAAACTAATTGCCGATCTTGAAGCTATCCCAGAAGATATTCGCCAAGCCGTGCGTAATCACGGCGGCGGACATGTTAATCATAGTTTTTTCTGGCAACTGTTAAAGAAAAACGAAAATGGAGAACCTCTGGAAAAACTAGGACAAGCTATTAATGAAACCTTTGGCTCTTTTGATAATTTTAAAAAAGAGTTTACCAATACCGCCCTCGCCTGTTTTGGTAGTGGTTGGGCTTGGCTTAGCCTGGATCAAGAGAATAAATTAATAATTCATTCAACCCCTAACCAAGACAGTCCTTTAATGATAAAGATGAAACCAATTATCGGTCTTGATGTCTGGGAACACGCCTATTACCTTAACTACCAAAACAAGAGACCAGACTACATAGCCGCTTTTTGGAATATTATAAACTGGGAAAAAGCAGAAAGGAATTTTGAAGTCGCCAATAGCTAAAAAAACCAAAATACCTTAAAAATAAGGAAAAAAGCAAGACCTCTTGCTTTTTTTATTAAACTATGCTATAATAATAGATTAACAATTTTATAATAAAAATAAAAAATAGGAGATATAAAAATTGAGCACACAAATTAAAAAAGCTTTGATTAGAAAAAATCAAACTCAGACAGAAAAAGCAGAAAAATGCTACCTTATATACTTTCTGGATGAGGATGATAATGATTACAGATATTTCAAGGGTCAGGTTTGGGCATTAAATCCCCTTAAAGCTCTGTTAAAATATTTAGAGAATCAATACCTTTTGATTCATAGAAGTAACCTGGAATATGTCAGGGCTGAAACCAAGGACAAGAAAGTCTATCTTGCTCTAGAAAAAAAGGAGGACAAAAAGGGCAAGATAGAAAAAAAATCTACTACCCTTAAAAAGAAGGGTGGAGATAAATCTCCTATTTCCTCTATTTCTATTGAAGAAGAAAAAAGAGAGATGTTAAAAATGGTAGGTACAGGGCTGGATATATGGCGCTGTTGCCCGCAGTGTGGATATAAAGACCCAGCGTATGGATCAGGAGTAAAATGTCCTAACTGTGATTATCAGGAGGGAAGAAACGATGACTAAACATAAAAGCTGGGGAAGGGTGCACAAAGTTGTGAAAAAACCACCCAAAAAAACGAAGATTGAAGATGACAGGATAAAAGATAGTATTGAATTCTCTTTATCCTGTCCTTCTTGCGGGTTTTTTGACCCCCAAGGAAGACCAACTTGTCCGAACTGTGGTGAAGAACCGGATGAAGTGGACATCTTCAAGAATCTCAGAAACCTTTAAAGAAGTATGCATATTAATATCGCGTACTTCTTTTTCATTTTAGGCATCCAATACCAAAAACTCTTAAATTAAGCTGTTAATAACTCTCTTGCCACAAATTACCTTATGTGCTATGCTTTATTTGTTTGTAAGTGTTTTCATCTTAGTTGGGTGGTTAAATTCCGCGGAGCCGTAAAGGGTCTGGGCAATTAAGTGCGAAAATAAGTCGACTTGCAATTTTATCATTCTAAGTCTAACCTTTTATGGCAAAAAAGCTATATGTGGCCGGTATCTCTTACGATACTAATGATGACAGTCTGCGTAATCACTTTGCCCAAGCTGGCAGTGTGACTTCCGCTAACGTCATTACCGATCGTATGACCGGTCGTTCTAGGGGGTTTGGTTTTGTGGAGATGTCTTCAGACGATGAAGCAACTAACGCTATTTCTATGCTTAACGGCAAAGAATTAGACGGACGTTCTTTGACTGTTTCTGAAGCTCGCCCAATGGCCGATCGTCCCGCTCGCCCCAGCAATGGTGGTGGAGGACGCTGGTAATACCGGTGAACTAAAAAACACCCCGTAAAGGGGTGTTTTTTTATTACCAATAACTTACACCTAAAAAATAATGGTTAATTCTCAGAAAATTATAATCCTTGACTCTTGTTTTTCTTAGCTCGACGAATTAACTCATCACGAAGTTTCTCGGCATCCGCTTGAGATAAACCAGGTAACCTTCCCTCGGCAGTTCCTCCTGATAATAGGCTACGTCCACTTAAAGCACCAGCGCTCATTCCAGCTGTTTGAATATTTAAGTCAGATAATCCCAGAATACGCGCCAAAATTCCCCGATAGATATCAACATTCTGAATACGGTCATAAGGAATAGTCACATACTTTTTGTAAATGACACCAAGCTCCTTGCGAAAACCGTCATTAGTTAACTCATAACGATAGAAATTATAGCTAAGTCTTGCCCACATAAAAGATATAACAAGAAGTATAAGAAATACTAAAATTGCTACCCATAAATAACTTAAAACAATGGGGTAAAAACTACCGCCATCATCAGTGGATTTAATAATTTCCGAATTTTCCGATAAGATAGCTCCAAAAACACCCAAGCCCATCCCTATAAATACAACCGGAATAAGTAATATCCCAGAAAGAGAATTAAAGAAAAATAACCAAACGGATTTTGGATCAAGTTGTTTCATATACTATATATTAACGCACATAATTAAAGATACTTTAATTTTATCCCCTCTTCTACTAAAAAGTCAATAAAGCTCTACCTCACCGCCCCAGAATAAGCAATCGCTCGCAAGGTATCCCAGTAGGAGGCTCTGTCCGGGGTATTCTTAAAGATTGAACGATAAATGGAGAGAGCTGCTAATTCTGAGTTGGTGTTTCTCGGCACCGGACGCATACCATACGCCATGATGGTTACGGCGGCATTATCTTTAGGATTGTTCATATCCGGATTTCTTTTATATACTAGGTTAAAACCCGTAACCGCTCTTTGTTCAGCTACTAAGTTTCTGGTAGCGGGCCAACGACCATTGGCTAATTTCATAATATCTTCCCAGTCACTAACCTTATCAGGCAATCTACCATGTGCCGCGAAGAAACTATTAACCACTCCCCCTCTTTCTCCGGCACCTAAGGCTTTAGTTGAACCCGTACCATAGGTAATAAACAACAAGATAGTTTCTCTTAATTCATTAGATGTTCCTTCTGGTACTACTTTATCTCTAATGGAAGCCATGCTTTGTTCCAACTCAAGCGAACGAGTCATACCAACTGCCGCCGCTATTTCCTCGGCCGACCGTCCAGTTATCCCAGCTTCACAAGAAAATTGTTCAAGGGTATTACCGGTACCGCAAGAATCTAACTGTGATTGCATGGGTTGCTCAGGTTCTTGTGGTTCTATCGTGCATGACTGGGTCATGGCAGCGGTCTGTGCATTAGTAAGGGTACAATTAGCTGGTAGTTGTGAAATCACTTGACGTGTCTGTGTACCAGTAGTACTACATGTCCCCCACGCACCGTATGATACTGAAGTGCAATTAGTAACTGTTGGAGGATTTTCTCCACCAGAAGGGGGTGGCGGTGGTGGGATATTAATCGTATAAGCAAAAGACGCAATAGCAGTAGCATTATCCTGTGCATCACAAGCTATGGCCCTAATTGTTTGGCTTGAGCCTACGCTAATCGCGGAACTATAGGTAGAGCCGCTGTTAACACAAGCCGGATTACTGCCATTGGTGGTGTAACGAATCTTAGGGGCTTGCGCAGAAGTTAGGGTAACAGATTGAGCACTGGTATAAGTACCTGCTACAGGCGAGGCTGTTGGTTGATTTAAGACAAACCAACTATGTTCAAGACCGTCATGCCAACCATCTCCATCTCTACTCATAACCCTAATAGAGTAATTATTACCGGCAGTGCCATTAAGAACAATCGGCTCATTTAAGGCTGTTACTGAGCTTAACACTCCCAAAGGATTTAAATAAACATATTGAGTCCCCTCGTTGTCTTGTACTGTAAATGAAGTTTGGGTTAGAGCAGTAATAGCTGAAGCGTTTAAAAGGGTTGGGGCAGGCAGAGCCGGTTCGTTACCATCAGTGGTAATAGCGGGAACAACCACTGGATCACTTTGTCCACTAAAAGAATTTTCGGCAATTACCGATATGTTATTAACAGAATCTTCTTGTAGGGAAGTAATAATAAAGAAATCTGTTTCTTCACCACCCAAAAGATGCCTACCAACCTCAGTTTCTCCGCGATAGGCTTTAACTAAAGAGCCAGCTGGTGCTGTCCCGATAATCGGGTAATAAGAGGCATTAACCGTTACCGGAGCAGCCGGTGAGGTTATTACTGGGTTATTAACTTCAAGCATGCCCAAAGAAGTAAAAGCATTAAGACGTTTGCCGGAAACCGTTTTCCCGGACAAAGCTGCCAGATCATCCCCGCCGTCCATTAATAATTCTTTAATAGAGTCAATGGAAGCTGTTGGAGCCTTAGCCCAAAGTAAAGCCGCTGCTCCAGCTACATGGGGTGCTGCCATGGAGGTGCCATTTAAAAAGCCATATGTTTCCCCAGCACCATCGGTAAATTTTTTAATAGAAAGATCATCAACTATACAACCTTCGTAATTATTATCACTACCATCGGTCGTCCAACGAAAACGCAGAGTAAAGTTAGCGGTCAAATACTGCTCAGCTATCCCAATTTCCAACCAACGAATTGGCGAAGGTCCAGCCGGATTTTCATCATCATCTAAAGTATATTCATCCCATCTAGCAATTTCAGTAAAAGAACTACCGTTACTACTAAAATAAAGACTCATATAATCAAACCAATCTTCATCATCATATTGAGTATCGCATTGGGCTCTAAACTCCACTACCGCTCCCAAAATATCCGCACCAGATAAATCAATAACCGGCAAGGTTAAATTATTACTAACATTACCAGTATAAGGATTACGGTTAATATCTCCGTACAAAGCCCTACCCCAAGACCCTCCAGGTTGTTGAGTACCCCAGGTTAAAGGATTGGTTTCGGCTACCCAGCCGGCCGGTAACGTCGGAACAGTAATACCCTCAAAGCTCTGATTCAAAATAACTGTCTCTCCCAAGGTACTATAAATATTTACTCCCGGAGCCCCAAGGTCAACACCAACGGATCCAAAGTCCGAAAAGGAGGCCAAAGCGTCATTTTGATCAGTGGCAGCCACACAAATAATATTATCCAAGTTATAACTACAAGGATAAAGAGGAGAGCTATTATGATTAAGTCCCCTATTGCCGGCGGCCGCTACAAATAAACCGTCAAAAGACTCAATGGCGGCTCTTAATGTAAGATCATTAGCTGTCCCTCCCCAGCTGGCATTAATAACCTGGGCACCATTATGTTCAGCAAAACTAATAGCTTTAACAATTTCACTTGTAAATAAAGCTGTTTTAAGAGCCATAATCTTAGCCTGCGGTGCCACTCCGACAATTCCGGTATTATTATTCTTCACCGCCGCAATCGTACCAGCAATATGGGTTCCATGGCTGGAAGAAGTTGGAGCCGGGTCTTTATCATTATCTTCAAAATCATAACCATGGATACAATCACCCAAAGCAGCGCCGGTATCACTTAAACAAGTCGTACCATCCCACATGGAGCCGATAAGGTCAGGATGCTGATGGGCTACACCAGTATCAATAACAGCAACAATAATATCCTCACCACCAGATAATTCCCAAGCGTTAAGAATATCAATATCCGCACCAGCCGTACCAGTTATACCATTAACACTTTGTCCGATATTACGAAGTCCCCAGAGTCGGTTAAACTCAGTATCATTAGGTGGATCTTCGGCAAAAATATCGTAACGATAGTTGGGTTGAACATAATCAACAGCCGGATCGGCAGATAATTCACTAATTAAATCATTCAGGCTTTTATTATCTTGGATTCGGTAAACGACAAAATTTCTCTCAGAATGACTATCTAAAAGAGTTAAAGAATTAGCAGAAGCAAAGCTCATGGCTTGCGAGTGAGCAAAGGGTTTTTTAAGATCAAGTTTAGCTGGCTTAAAAACCACAATTACTTCATCTAAAACAGCGGACTTGGAAGGAGATGGTAAAGAAGAGTTTGAAGAATAATGATATTCTTTAGACTTAACAAGTTGCTTAGACAACCAAGAATTTTCTTCTTTATACTCAACTTTATTCTCAACCAACTTATCTATTAAAGAAGCTTTAAAAACATTCCCATTAACCCCCTCGGCTGAACCAAAGAAGGCGGGTAATTGCAATAGGCCAAATAAGGCCAGCATAAAAAGATTTCTGTATAACATACCTAAATTAAAGTTATTTATTATGGTTATTATTATAGCATAATTAGCTCTTACTGGGCTAGAGATTAATAAACAAGCTAAAGTTATAGATAATATTATTTTGATTTATAGTACAAAATTTAATTAATATGAGTTATAAATTTGTAAAATTTCTTCAGAAGAAAGAGCTCTATTATAGATACGGGCATCATCAACCAAGCCATTTAAAAACCTAGTGGTTCCTCCAACCGCCGCCGAACTACTGGCAATAAACAAAGGGGCTGCAGAATAGAAAGGACTTAAACCAATAGTTGTTCTACTATTTCTTAAAATTCCATCAGAATAGAGCCTTAATCCATCCGATTTTTCTGATTCATAAACAAAAACCAAATGCGTCCATTCATTAAGAGTATTTTGAGCATTGTAATAAGATGCTTGATACTGTCCGTCTGAACCGTTTCTTATACCAGCTCTAAAATTTAAAGATGAAAAATCATAATCCAATCCATATTTATTGGGCTTAGCAAATAGACCAATAACATTACCATCAGGAGGATTGGCTATTTTCTTAACCCAAATAGCCATGGTAAAATTACTGGTATTACTAAAATTAAACTGCTCTGTATTACCAAGATTTAGGTGTTGATTAATCCCATTAAATTGTAAACAACTTCCCCTCTTACAATCTGAAGTTACCCAAAGAGGGTTATTAATTAAATTTGCATTATTTCCATTACCAGATAAATCATAAGAAACAGAACCAGCTCCCTCCTCAAATCTCCACCAACCTATTAAACCACTTAGAGTACCTATTGATCTAATAGGCCCGCCTGCTTCAACAATAATTCCTCCGGCCGGTAAATTTAAGGTATTTGAACCAAGACAAGAGATTAAACTGTAGTAATTTAAATTATTAGAAGTATATCTGTATTCTTCATTCGGACAATTACCGTCTGTATGGGGAATAGGATTACTTGGCACTGAGCTCATATAAACTATGTCATTAGCTTCTATTGGCTCTCCGGGGGTTATAGATGAAGGATATGAATTATTATCAACATAATAAAACTCCAAGGCATTAGCTATTGATCTTAAATCATTTAGCCTTTTAGCGTCTCTGGCGATAGCTCTTGAGTTATTTAAAGAAACAACTGCCAAGGTAACCAAAATACCTATAATAGCTATAACCACTAGGAGCTCTATGAGGGTAAAGGCTTGAGAATTTCGCTTTAAAGTATTGTTTTTTAGTAATTTGTACATATACTAAACATAATAGCCTATCTTTAAACTTACTATTTTACTGTCCTTTTAATACTTTTATTATATCATAAAAACTACTCTTTGTTATAAAGCCGAGCTAAAACAATAGTTAGGGCTTGAGCAACGTTTAGAGATTCAAGTTCTTTTTCGTGTTTAATCATTAAAGAAGGCGCTTTGGTCTTAAGCTTTATCCCCTCGCCTTCGGAGCCGGCAATAAGCAAAGTTTCTTGGGAAAATTTTTTAAGTAAACGATCGTTAAAAAATTCAGCCTTTGGCTTGGCTTCCAATCTATACGTCAAACGATTTATTTTTTTAATTGTTTCTTCAGCCTCTTCTCTTTTAATCTCTAACCAAGGTACGGCAAAAAAAGCACCGGCCGATGAACGAATTACTTTAGGGGAAGAAGGATCGGCTGACTCTATTAAAACCAAAGCAGCCTTAAAGCCAAGACATAATCTTAAAATAGCTCCAACATTACCAGGATCCTGGACTCCATCCAAAAGGACAATAACTTTTCTTTTTAAAAGATCGCTTAAGTTGTTTTGTGGTATTTTAGCCACTCCAGCTATTGGTTGCGGAGTTTGTACACTAAGTAGTTTTTTAAAATTTTTGGTGTCTTGTACTGTAAAAGAAAATTCTAGAAAATTCTTAGCTGCTTCAAGATTTTTCTTACCCTCCACTAAACAAAGACCTGTTGTCTGACGACCTTTTTTGGATAAAAGTTTTTTAATGATTTTTTCTTGTTTAAGAGTAATCATTATATAATGATCATTAAATATTAGAATATTTTCTCACAGCTACCAAGCTGGCCGCCATATTAACCAAAGCGGCAATAATAAACTGAACAGCAAAGAAGGTTGGGAAATTGGCAACAAAATAAGCGATGATGTTAAAGTCATATTCTAAAAAGAAAGTTTCTAAATAGGGTTGAAGAAGTGTTAGGAAGAAATAGAAAAGACCGGAAGCAATGATCATACCCAAAAGAGTATAAAGAAGACCTGAGATAAGGAAAGGAGCGCGGATAAACCAAGCTGAGGCTCCAACTAAACGCATAACTCCTATTTCTTGGCGATGAGTATAAATTGCTACTCTAATAGTGTTATAAAGCACCAATAAAGTAATAGCGGCAAAGATTAAGCTAATTACCAACCCAGCCTCACTGATTCTGCCTGTGATGGAGTTAATCTTATCCAGCATTACCGTATGATTATCAAAATTACGACTCTCAATAACCGGACTGGATAGATTATTAAGTTCAGCAATCAATTCATCATAACGATCTATGTCAAGGGGACGAATAGCTAAACTGGCAGACAAAGGATTATTACCTATCTCACGCAGAGCCTCAAGAATTTCTGGGCTATTATGGTAGCGTGCTTGAAAATCTTCCAAAGCTTGTTCTTTAGAAACATAAACCACCTCACGAACATTATCCAAAGAGTTAATTTGTCCTCGCAGGGCTAGAACCTCGCTTTCTGAGGCTTCCGGTTTCATATATAAACTAATATCTATCTTATCCCGTACGGTATCCACCGCGGCTTGTGAAATAACCTGTACCGCCAAAAGTAAATTAACGGAAAAAAGAGCTAAAACCAAAATTATAACCGTTACCGCAGATAACCAAATATTACGGACAACATCCTGTAGACTGAATTTAACGGCTCGTAAAAAAGAAATAAACATATTTTTAAATCATATAAGTTCCGACTTTTTTATCGGAAATAATCTTACCATCATGCAAAGTAACCACTCTGCGCTTTAAACGATTAACGATTTCTTTATTGTGGGTTACTAAAATAATAGTGGTACCAAACTCGTTAATCTTTTGTAGTAAGTCTATAATCTCCTGGGCATTAATGGAATCTAAATTACCAGTAGGTTCATCAGCTAAAAGAACTTTAGGTTGGTAAACTAAAGCTCGGGCAATGGCCGCTCTTTGTTGTTCGCCACCAGAGACTTGCCCAGGATAACGATGCATCTTCCCAGCCAACCCAACAATCTTCATTACCTGTGGAACCACTGCCTTAATTTTTTTTTGCGGTTTACCAGCTACTTCAAGAGCAAAAGCTACATTTTCCGCTAAAGTCTTTTTTGGTAAAAGTTTAAAGTCCTGGAAAATTACGGCTACCTGTCTTCTTAAATAAGGTACTTCACTTTGTCCAATTTTGGTGATGTCCCAATCGCCCACCATAATTCTGCCTTCTGAAATTTTTTCTTCACCAATTAAACAGCGCACTAAAGTCGTTTTTCCTGTACCAGATTGTCCAACTAAAGAAATAAACTCTCCGGGCTTAATCTTTAAATTAACTCTATCTAGAGCCACTACGTTATGAGGATATTTTTTTGAAACGTTTTCCAGGGTGATCATAAAATTATTTAATATGTCTATTGAATATGTTGTCGGGCAAAATTCGTTAAGGCCAAGGTGTCATCTAGACTAGCTTGTCTGGTCGGGGAACCCAATACTACTACAATAACATTTTTATTTTTATCTGTCGACCACTTGGTGGCTAAACAGTGTCCCGAGGCGTTAATAAAGCCGGTCTTGGAACCAAGAATACTGCGATCTTGTCCATGAGCCAAACTGTTGGTGTTTTTAAAACTGTGAAATCTTTTAGTATTAAGGGTAGTTAAACCGTATGAAGGTAAAACACTAGCTGAAGCTATGAAAGGATCAAGCCAAACAAGACGAGCAATCATGGCATACTCTGAGGCAGTAGTAATATTGTCTTTAGATAGACCGGTTGGTTCAACAAAACGCGTTTGGCGAGCTCCCCATTCTCTAACCAAAGCGTTCATACGCATAATAAAAGCCTCACGTGTTAAACCGGAGACTCTTACCAATGATTCCACTGTGTTATTGGTTGAACCAACCAAAGAAGAATTAACAAAATCGCGAATTGGTAATTGATCACCATCCTGTAATCTAAGCCTAGCGGACTGTCCGGCTGGTACATAGAGATGATTAAACTCTTCATCCTTAACGGAATAGCTAACCACCCGGTTAAGATCAGGACGAGTGTCCATAAAAACCTTAAGGGCAATAAGTTTGGTTAAACTGGCCATTGGTAAAACCTGTTCAGCTCCTTTACTCCAAAGAATGGAATTGTCCGCACTGTTTAAAACCATAGCCGCCTTGGCTTTAACCGGTAAGCTTGAGGAAGAATTTTCTCCAGACAAAACAGAGGCCGCTACTACTGCTCCCCCGGGCGAACGAGAAGGTATATGATCGGGTAGTTTTTCCACTACCACGTTAACAACACCTTCGCCTAAACCAGCAATTACTCCAAAGGCGACTGCATCAAGATCTACTACACGATCCGGATGAACTCCTCTATTGGGACCATGATCATTAACCACTACATCCACCGACTTCCAATTACCAGTATTAATAACTCTAAGTCTAGTACCTAAAGGAAAATCGGGAGAAGCGGCAAAAAGTCCGCCTCGGTGACGATACCAACTAGCTTTCCCTTTAACTAAAACCCCTGGACTTTCAAACATGGCAATTCTGGTAAAAGGAAAAGTAATATAACTACTCACTACTTTTTTGCCAAAGTTCTCATTAGAAGGCAAAGGTCGCCAACCACCCGGATGATTTTTATCGTAAAAATAAAGTTGTTTATAATTAGAAGATTCAGAACTTTTAATACTAACAAAGAATCTGCCAGCATTAAAAGACGCAGCCGGCATATCTATTTGGTACATCGGTCCAACAAGTGTTAAGCCGGTAGGTGGAGTAATACTTTCATTAAGTTCGGTTAGAACAACAGATGAAGCGGTCTTAAGTTGTCCGGCTGGTAGACCCACCTCCAATGCTCCATCAAAAGCATTAAGAGCGCGGTTTAAGGAAAGCTCGGTTTCCCCAACAACAACTTCATGAACACGATTAGGTAAAGGAGTTATCACAGTTCCCTCTTCGGCGATTAAAAGAGAAGGAGAAACTAAAATACCTAAAGATAATAAGGCAAACAATAATAAAGAAGAAGTTTTTTTAAAAAATCTTGGCTTTATAAATGACTTAAGATATTTTAAGGATAAAGATAATACAGATAAAGAAGGGTCAGAATATATTATATTTAGAATCATAGATTTGTTATTTTTATTTATTTTAAAAATATTAAGAGTTTTAAATAGGTTAAAAGATTAAAAAATTTTAAATTAAAATATTTTAAAAAGCCGCGTTGACGACAAAAATTGTTGAGAATATAATTATAGCACAAATTAAGCAAGACAGACAAATAAAGGAATAGGGAGATAAATAACCTAGAAATAAGCTAAAAAAATCTTTAAATAGTTAAGATTAGTATAATAGCAATAAGTAGTCTTCCTAAAGCTGAAACGTGGGTTCTATTCCGGTGTTTTACTCATCTTTAAATAAAAAAATCTAAATTAATCTATTGATAACTTAACTTGACTATTCCTTGATTGTTGATATTATCAAAAAGAGATTAAAAAATTAAACCTTAACTAAAAAGCCAAGGTAGCTCAGTTGGCAGAGCAGCGCACTCGTAACGCGCAGGCCAGGGGTTCGATCCCCCTCCTTGGCTCAAATAAAAACAGGCTTGTCTTAAAGATAAGCCTGTTGTCATTTAAAGCAATCGTTTTACTTTACACTAGCTTTTACAGCTACTAAATCCTTCCATTTACCGAGCTTCTTTTTCTTGGAAAAATCGTAATTGTCCTCTCGTGATAAAAGAAACAACTCAAGGGAGCGTATAAAGCCAGCTGAAGACTCTTTCATGTTCGGTCTTGGCACATTGTTTCTAGTAAAAACTATCATCTGTCCTTCCTTTATTTTGAAAGGTTTTTTTAATTTTACTACATGACCACTTTCCTCTCGATTTTTTAACCACTCTTTTGATAATTTCCGGCTATTACCTTGCATAAAATAACCGTTAGCTTCTTTTGCAATATAGAATATAAAATCGTACTGTCCGGGAATTAAATGTGGAAAAATAGGGGCCATTAAATGTGTTACTGTTTGACTCTTCATTTTATTTTTAATTTACTTATTTTATACACTATAACAAAAAAAACCTTTTGGCAAGGTTTTTTATTAACTACTAAATTAAATAAAGAAAAATAATTACTTTTCTTATTTCTCTAATTTTTCTTCTTCAACACCGAAAAAATAATCACCCCATAGTTTAAAGCCTTGTACCAAGGCTGGCTCAGGGGTAGGTTCGGGAGCAGGAGGTAGATCAAAAAGACCGGTACCGATGGGGCGCTCTTGGCTTTGTCTTACTTCCACTACAGTTACCTCTTCCCCTGGTTTTTGATAATTAAGTTTAGTACGAGCTTCTTCTTCCGCAAAACGATCTGTTTGCATGTATTCAATAGTCTGTTTAAGTGTCTCGTTTTTACCTTCGGTTTCTTCAACCATTTGCCTTAATTCGGCAATATCTTGGTCCACCGAAGATTTTTGTTGCCAAACACGAATAAACTGCTTAACCGTAAAGACCAAAGCAGCGATTAAACAAATAGTAAAGAGGAATTGTTTGGAGAAAATGGCGCGAAAAAAAGCCTTCATAAAGAATAATATAATAAACTATTTTTATTATATATAACTATATCACAAAAAAAGCCAATAAGCTAACATCGATTTATAAATACTAAAAAGGTTATAAAAAAAGACATGGTTTTTAATAAGACCATGTCTTTTAAGTTGTTATTAATAGCTCCCGAATTAAAAGATTTAATAATCTTGTAAACAACGTACTGAGTTGGCATAATGCCTTTGATCAGTACCGCTATGGATAGTGGTAGCGGAAACCATGAAAAGTCTACGTAAAGCGTGGTGTGTTCCATCCTGATCAGCTAGCCATAGTCTGGTTTGGCTAATTGGGTAATAATACCAACCATTATGGTAGCCCGCCATAATTAAAGAAAAACCCATTAAGTCTTCTCCATTACCCTGTCCGACTTTTCTAAGAGAACGACTGGCTCCAAATTCTCCACCAGTATTACCGGCTGGATTACCGTTAGGATAAACACTGTCCGCACAACGACGCCAGGTTGGAGCAAATCCAATAGTAGAACATTCATATTGAGGGTAAACACTACCAATCTTTTCCACGGTATATTGTTCCAATACGGCAAATTCCTGATCATTTGGGATATGCCAACCAAGTGGACAAATACCTTGATGTTGTTCACGAATAGACTCAGAGCAATCTCCTTGTAAACAGTCCTCATAAGAAAGTAGCATGGCTTGCGGCCACTGATAAAGACCTCCATAAAGAGAACAATTACTTTCATTGTCATCAAGACAGTATTTTTGAATTACTGAATCATCGCTTTGGTGGGTAGTGGCGTCAATCCTAACACCAACTCGCAAGTTTTCTTGCATCCAACATTGTTCACCTATGTGTACGGTTTTATATTGATTACCCTCAGAGTCATAAACAAAGGGTTCGCAAAAAACTGGAGATGACTGAATCTTAGCTCCATTGTATTTAAAAATTTCCGGTAAACTTAACTTAAAAGAAGAAATTTTTGATCTAACAGAATTTTCAAACGAAACTTGTCTTGAAACATCGGATGAGGCGGAAACACCAAAACCGAACATAAAACAAGCCAGGGTAATAAAAATAATTTTCTTAGTCATATTATATAAATAATAAATAAAAGTATTTAACCTATATACTTATATAATATCATAATTAATTAAAAAAGTCAATGGTAGTTTTGCACAATAACTAAAAACCGCAATAATTAAGAGAAAAACTCCATATTACCGCTCTTATTGGCTTATAATTATAGAATAACCAAGGGAATACTTTTTCTAAGAATCTTTAACACAACGGACTGAAAAGCCAAAGTTTTTCTGAGCGGTATTAGTTGTTATTGTAGAACGATTAGGAACAAAATACCTTGTATTACCCCAAATAACAGATGCTTGATTGGCAAGCCACATTCTACTAGTGTTGGAATACGAAGATCCGTTATAGCTTCCTCCTAGCAAAAGAGAAAATCCGCCAAGATCATCACCCGCTCCATTGCCACTTCCCTGGCCCACCGCTTTAATTGACTTACCGGCTCCCTTGGCTCCGCCCGTGGCGCCGGCTGGAGAGTTGTCTGGGTTAACGCTATCTGCACAACGATGAGTTTGACCTATTTCATCATCAAAATCAAAAACATTACAAGCATATTGAGGTTTGTCGCTGTTGGCTAATTGAACCAAACTTCGTTCTAAAGTAACAAATTCTTGGTCGGTTGGTATGTGCCAACCTGAAGGACAAATACCTTGATGTTGTTCCTCAATTTGTCCGGAACAATCTGAAACAACACAAGCGGAGTAAGAAAGATTCATAGCCTCAGTCCATTGGTAAAGACCGCCATACACATCACAGTTAGCTGGGTTGTTGTCATAACAAAACTTCTCAGTTACTGAATCATTACTCTGGTTAGAAGAAGAGTTAATGGTTGTTCCAACTTTAAGATTTTCTTTCATCCAACACTGTGGACCTATTTGCACAGTGTTATATAAATTACCGTCTTCGTCCCCTACTTGTGATCCACAATTAAACATACCCGCTGAAGTGTAATAACCAACAGGACCAGGAGTAAAAGAACCCCCACTAGAACCCATACAGACTGAAACAATGTATTGACCGTTGCCTAAGGCAGTATAGCTGTATTCTTGCCCAGGACAATTACCGTCTGTTCTTGGTTGTGGATTTGAAGGTACTGCCGACATATATATTGTACCGTCCGGACCAGTCAAGGGTTGTCCGGGAGTTATTGTTGAAGGATAGTTGCCGTGGTTAGCATAATGAAGCTCAAGGGCGGAGCCTATACTTCTTATATCAGAAAGTCTTTTAGAGTCCCTGGCCGACGCTCTGGAGCCACCAAGAGCTACAATGGCAAAGGTGGAAAGAACTCCGATAATAGCTATAACCACCAAGAGCTCTATGAGAGTAAAACCTTGTCCTTTCTTAAAACTAATTATGTTTTTCATATTATTTATATAAAGGGCGTTAAGGCGCGCCTTATAATACTTTATTATATCACAAAGTATTTAAAGAAAACTATCTCCAAGAAGTGTCTTGAAGCGATTTACCTATCATATCTACGACTGTCTTATGTGAAGATTTAAAATTGTGATTAAGGAAATAGGCATAATCTTCGCCTAGTCTACTAAAATTTTCTCCCACACTATAACCCCCTGAACCCTCAAAAGGAGCCTGCGGGTTCATATTACGAAAAACTGCAAAATGTACATTGTCATCAAAATGTTGCACGCCGGTTATTAAATAAAAGGTTTGTGGATCCATAAATATCGGGTAATTATCCTGTAAGGCATCATTTAAATATTCTTCTTTTTCCCCTTCTTCATACTCTTCTTCATAAACACTCTGTATTAATCTCCAAAACTTAGGGTAAAGGAACTCATGACCAGAAGAGGCTATGGTATAACGAGAGATAAAGGGACTTTCGTGTAAACGACCGGGTCCAAGAGGGTTATAAAGAGCACGAACTTCATCTCCATCCAAGAAACCATCACCGTCCGTGTCCGGGTTATTTGGATCAGTGCCCATAAGTAATTCCTCAAGATTGGTTAAACCATCGTTATCCGAATCTTGGGACCAGTAATTGTCAGCAGATGAAGGATTAGAAGAATTCCTATTAAATAATCCTAACCCAAGATACTTTAAGTCATCATCATCGTTATTATCAAAATCATCAAAATTTTCCGGCCACTGATTATCAACAGACGGGAAATTTGAAGAAACATTATTTAACAATCCCTCGCTAATCGCTAAAGCCCGATAATACTCATAAGCCGATTGAGCTAAAGGATCAACTGTAGGTTCTTCAATTATTACCTCTTCTCTAGCAATACTTATTTCTAAGTTAAAATTATTATTCTGTTGCTCATTATTATTGGGATCGCTGGAAGACCACTCTATCTTTTCAAGTTGGAGATTTTCATTGACAACAAAAGATATGTCTATCTTGGCCATATACAAAAATGAAGGAAAAACTTCATCAAGTAGTTTGCTGACACTATCCATTTTCCGAAATATCTCTATAAGTCTAAGTCTTTGTTCCTCTGTACCAAGCCAGATGAAGGCAGACTCACCGGGTACATAATTAGTTAAATCTTCAATTATGTTAAAATCAAAAAATACCCATATATCAACGCCTTCGTTAAGAACTAAAAGTCCATTAAAAAAGCCTTGATTAACAGCCCCTGACTCCGGATAGGCCTGAGAAAATCCAAATTCATCATAATGACTTTCATTTTCTGTCTGATCCAATATTTCTGTCTCCTCGGGCATCAACTCAATAGGTTCATTTTCCATTTGTCCGAAAATATCGGAGTTCTTATTATAAAAATAATCTTCCCAATATTCTCTCAAAGTATTGCCATCCAGCTGATAAGATAAACGATATTGATTCTGATCCTTTTCTAAAGACATGGGTTGAGTCTGGTCTATGTTGTCCAAAACAGATTCCGCAAAAAACAAAGAGCCCTCGGGTGAATTAATGCGTTGTACTGAGTTATCAAATGAAACAATACCACCAGAATCAATTAATAACTCATGAGATGTCAAAAGGTATCTAATATAATTAACAGCTGACATATACTCATTTAATTGTTGATTATATTCTTCCCCTCTTTCAAGATGAAGCCACTTATCCAATAAAAATGAAGCTTCTTGAGCAATGGGTCCAGGAATTCCTGGATTTAAATACTCAAAAGAATCACCAATAGTAGGATCATTAGCCAAGCGGTTTATTTTAAAATAATCTTTTCCGTCATATGACCTACTTGTTGCTTCAATTAAAGATTTGAGCAAGAGATGTCCTTCATCCTCCGTTATTTCATTTTCATAGTTTCCCTGATAAAAAATTTCAAAATCATTTTCAAGGCCGTTTTTAGGTTCAGCTATTCTGATTTTGTAAGAATCAATAATCTCTTCTCTCTCGGTTGATCCATATTGAGACCAGCTAGATACTTTGCTTTCAATAGACAAAACAACGTTACCGTTTTTTAGACTTTGAAGATCAGCTAAGGCTGCTTGCATAATCTCTTCGGCTGGAAGATCTTTAAGTTCTTTATTGCCCAAAGAAATTTTAGAGAAAAGATTAGGAAAAAAACGAGCTGAAGCTACACCGCCTAAGATTAAGACTAAAATAACCGCTCCAATAATAACAGGGCGGCGGAATCTGACAAAAAAAGAATCTTTGGGATAAGAAGCTTGTTGTTTAACAGGCTCCATAACGGACTCGGTTGTTTTGGCAACTACTGGTTCAGCTTGTGCTTGGGGTAAAGACAAAGCTTCAGCAATAACCTCATCAGACCAGCCTTGTTCTTTTAAAGCCGGAGCTATATCTTCGTTACCAAAACCTCTGTCTTTTTGTCTTTTAATATAATCTTCCAAAGCTGGGTTAATCATATGATTGGGCAATCTTATTGATTCATTTAATAGATCAAATAAAAAGATTGATGAGTTAATAATTAATACTTATATTTTACCATAAATTAGGAGAAGATGGCAAAGGTGGATAGGTTATTTATAAAATAGTTCCTGATTTCTAAGCTCATTTTTAATATCTCGGTAATCCGGAAAAACTTTTTCCACCAGTGCCCAAAACCTTTTGGAATGATTAAATTCTTTTAGATGACACAGTTCATGAACGATAATATAATCACGATGCTTAGGGGGCAAAAAAATAATCTTATAATTAAAATTTAGATTTTTCTTATTTGAACAACTACCCCAGCGAGTTTTTTGATTCTTGATAAAAACCTTGTTAAAAGAAAAACCATATAGGGCATTATACCATTCTATACGCTCTTTTACTAAAATTAAGGCCTTCTCTTTATTTTCTAGATAATCCTTACGTGAAAAAGAACGAATTGATCTTGAATCAATATTTTTAAAAAATTGTAATTTATTTTGTATCCATCTTTTCTTATCCAAAAAGAATTTCTCAACTATAGATTGATCTACTCCAAAGGGAGTAGTAATAACTACCGTACCATCACAGTAGACCGCCAAACGTAAACGTTTAGCCCGCCAACTTCTTTTTAGCTTATAAGAAACGTTTACATCCATAGGTGTTTGGTTATAGTTTTTTGGTTAGATTTAAATGGAGCATAGACTCCATAGATACATTATAATGATTTATAAACTAACATTAATATTATTTGCCTTACTTGGCAACACTATTTAAAAAGGATTTAACATATATACCGATCGTTTTGCCGGCGTTGGGAAAACGATCTGTTTATACAAAAATATTTAATTCTTATAATTGGTTAACAACAAGAGATTACTTTCAATTATCTCCGGAGATACAGGCCAGGATGCGACGACCGGACTTATTTCCAAAGCGTTAACCAACCACTCTTTACCATAAACGCGACATCCACCCACTTCATTGTGTCCAAAAGGAATTTTTAAATAAGTGCCGGTAAAAACTATAATGGGTTTTACCCAGATATCGGCTCCGGTCTTTTCAAGTAGATAATCATGTAAGCCCAAAGCTTGCCTTCTAGCCTGCTTTAAAAAATCTTTCTCCAAAACCCGACCGTTTCTAAGTAAGCTTGATCCGTCAAAGCTGATTCTACCTTTATGGCTTTTTACTTCAATCGTAAACACACCGCCAGGACCCAGGACAATAAAATCAATATTGTCACGGCGACCTGGTAGCTTAGCATCTTGAAAGACTAAAAAGCGGTCATCGAGGCGAGTTAATTGTTTTAAGATTTTTTCCTCACCTATGAGACCTGAGAAGTAGAAGAAACCTTTTTGATCAAGGTTTTTGTGTAATATATATAGCAACCAAATAGTGGATAAAAAAGGGATAAAGAAAAGCGCTATGCTTATTAATCCAGTAAACGTACCAATTAAAGCAAGATTTTCAAAGATAACAGAAATTATAATATAACCTAATATGACTCCCGTCAAAACTGCTGTCACAGAAAGAAGGAGGTATGCAACAGTCCTAATAAGTAGATAATCACGTTGAGTGCCGTAGAGGTGAGGCATATTTTGAAATGAGGTTTACTTTTTCAAGTTTTGAGATTTCTTTAAATCCTGCCAGGAATACTGAGACACATTGCCTTTAACATCAACAGAAAATACATACAATAATAATTTTTTGGCGACTTGCCAAGGTAAGCGTCGTAAGGCAATTTTTGCACTGGTATCCGGCAAGCCAAGTCCGTAATAATATCTTGTGGTTTTACTTGTCTTCATTCTAGTAATAATCTGCCCTAAGGAATAGACAAAGGCTACCTCATCTACTTGGCTAATTTTCCCTTGTCCCTTAGCTTCAACAAAAAAATATCTTGAATACCGATGATGTTTGGCTTTAACATCCACACCTTTTTCATGTAGACCTCCAAATTGAAAATGCCCCCAACCGTTAGCTGATAACCATTTGATAATTGAATTCTTCACAAAGTCTTCACTCATTACCTTGTCTTTGTTGGCGGATATAAGACCAGCTTTTATGACCTTCTTTGGCTCTTTGAATTTTTTATTTAACGCAAATGTGGAGGGACCAACTTTAATAAAGCGGGATTTATCTCTATGAGTCTTGATGTCAACAAGTAAGATAGCGTTTAAAGTGGAAGCAGGAGTTTTACCAGTAGTAATAAAACCACGCGCCAAGGCCTGGCGAGCTATTTCCCGACTATGGAGCGGGATACCAGTTTCTTTTAAGATTTGATAGGCTAATGATTTAAGGGAGGGCATAGATTCTGAATACACTTATTTACTATATAAAAGTTTTTGGAATCCAAAGAAAACTGAACGAATATTATCAACATTTCCCAAAGATTGCTCAGCATTCGCAATCGCATGATATTTTAAATTTAATAAAACCGGTAATTTTTCTTCATCAAGTTCCTCAACGCCTTTCTCTTGATACTTCAATAAAATAAAAATCAAAAACTCTTTTTGTTTTTCATTTAAACCTTTAAGAATTCTATCTCGTGATTGTTTAACCCTTTCAGCTCTTGAAATAGGTTTAATGAAAAATGAAATGTACATCAAAACATCAAATAAATCACTTTGTTCCGCATCAATCATTTTTTGCAAGGTTTCCAATTCATCTTTACCAAAACCTCTTTCTGCGATTTCTTCCAAAAATACCTTACGGGTTGTCGGATCTGACCAAATTTTTCTAAGCTCCTCTTCGCTTTTGAAAAAATCCGGCATAGTACCAAACATAGTATCTATAAATTCTTGAATTGAAACGGGCCTGCCTTCCGCACTCCAAAATGACGTTGAAACCATATGCTGAATCTCAAGTTCTTTTCCATCACGAAGCTTAATTTTTAGTTTTCGCCTTGGCTCTTCGGGAGGCTCCAGTGGAACCGGAGCAACATCTATCTTCGGTTTCTTAGGAGATCCTGATTTTATATCTATTACTTCATCTATCGGATCACCATCCCACTCCGGATCAGAGAAATGTTTATAAGCATCCACAAAATCATAAACCGTAAAATATTCTTTACCATCAAAAAGCCTGGTTCCTCGACCAATAATCTGCTTAAACTCAATCATAGAGCTAACCGGTCTCATTAAAACAATGTTACGGATATTTCGCGCGTCCACGCCGGTAGATAGTTTTTGCGAAGTGGTCAAAATTGTGGGTATCATTTTTTCATTATCCTGAAATTCTCGTAAAAATTGTTCACCGCGAGCACCGTCGTTGGCCGTTACTCTTACGCAATAATTTGGATCATTGCTTTTTTTCATTTGATTTACCAAGTCACGAACAGCCAAAGCATGATCTTGCGTGGCACAAAAGATAATTGTTTTCTCATTTTGATTTATTTCATCCAAGATAACCCGCACTCTCTTAGCTTCACGTTCTTTGATAATAATAACCTTATTAAAATCCGACTCTTCATAAATTTTACCTTCCTCCACTTCACCCTCAATAATCTGGTCATCCGAAGTGTACACATAATCGTCCAAAGTAGTCTTAATTCGCTTAACTTTAAAAGGTGTTAAAAATCCATCATTCACACCTTCTTTGAGTGAATAAGTATAAACCGGCTCACCGAAATATCGGTAAGTGTCCACATTATCTCGTCTTTTTGGTGTGGCGGTAAGCCCCAATTGAACAGCTGGAGAAAAATAATCCAAAATACCTCGCCAGTTGCTTTCATCGTTGGCACCACCCCGATGACACTCGTCAATAATAATAAAATCAAAAAAGTCCGCCGGGTAATCACCAAAATAAGGTGTTCCGTCCGGACCACTCATAAAAGTCTGAAAGATTGTAAAATAAATACTCCCGCTCATTGGCACTCCACCACGCCTTCGAATATCCAAAGGATTGATTCTTACCAGCGCATCTTCTGAAAAAGCAGAAAAAGCATTAAACGCCTGATCGGCTAGGATATTTCTATCAGCTAAAAATAAAATTCTTGGACGACGTAAGCCATCTCGTTTTAAATTCCAGCGAGTTTCAAAAAGTTTCCAAGCGACTTGAAAGGCCACAGCCGTTTTACCCGTTCCGGTGGCCATCGTCAAGAGTATCCTTTCTTTTTCTTCAGCTACTGCCTTTAAAACATTATTGATGGCGATTTCTTGATAATACCGCTTACCATATTCACCTTCGTTCGGCACACTGGAAAATTTACTTTTCCATTCGTTCCAATCCGCAAAAGTTTTATTCCAGAGTTCATCAGGGGTTGGAAAGCTGGTAATCTCCCCTTCTTCGCCCGTTTTCATGGATATGGCGTAAATCTCTTTGCCATTAGTGGCGTAAGTATAGTCAATCTGAAGCTTCTCGGCATAAGCCTTGGCTTGTGCCACACCTTCAGCGGCGGCCAAAGTCTCGGCTTTGGCTTCTATTACACCAATCTTTTGATTTTTATATACCAAAATATAATCAGCAATCTCCGGTTTACTTCTTATTCCGCCTATTTGAATTTTGCCGTCAGTAATGCGAAATTCACGCAAGACCTTTGACCCATCCACTTCGCCCCAACCACTTGCCTTTAACTTTGGATCAATATATTCAGCTCTTGTTTCTGCTTCGTTCATAAATTTAATTCTAGTCTATGAAAATATCTATGTATTTCTTATAAACATAAGATTGGCCATATTTTTTATCTTTGTCTTTGGGAATAAGAATTCCCTTGTTTATAAACCGATCAATAACGGTTTGCGCTCCCGCCCGGGTAAAGCCAGTCCATTTTTGAATAATAACATTATTTATGATTGGTTGACCATATAACTTAGGCAGAACAGCCATCGCACTCTCCGAAGCTCTTTTGCCCAAAGTTTGGATTTTTCGCATATCTTCTTCACGCAAGGTTGTTATCTTACCTACAATATCAATAGCTTCATTGGCTATTTCAATTACACCATCCAAGAAAAACTCCACCCAGTCTGAAACCTCTGCTTCCTCACTTTGGTAAGAGGATAATTTTTCATAGTAAATCTTTTGATGCCTTTTAAAATAAGAGGATAAAAATAAAACCGGTTTTTCCAAAAATCCTTCTTTCCATAAATAGAAAGTGATCAACATTCTTCCTGTTCTTCCATTACCATCCAAAAATGGGTGGATAGTTTCAAATTGCGCATGAATAATACCCGCTTTTATTACAGTCGGGGTTGAATCTTCTTTATTAAAAAATAATTCAAGATCATTTAAGGCTCTCTGCATTTCGTTCACGGGTGGGGGAACAAAACGAGCGTTATCCGGCCTTGTGCCACCTATCCAATTTTGACTTTTCCGAAATTCTCCAGGATCAGAGAAATGAGTGGCCCGCGCTTTTTGCATTAACTTTCCATGAAGCTCTCGAACAAATCTTAAAGCCATTGGAAAATTATCCGTGGTAATTCTTTTTATTCCGTAGTTCAGAGCTTTTATGTAATGCAAAATATCATCAACATCTTCGGGTATATTTTCATTAACTTTTACTTCCGCTTCTATCGCATCAATCATCGTCGCTCCGGTTCCTTCAATTTGGCTGGAAGAAGTGGCGTCTTTTTTTAAATACATGAGCAGAAAAAAATCAGCATCAGGCAGGAGTTTTGTAATGCCGTCTAATTTACCCAAGAGACGCGTAGCTTCATTATTCTTTTTAAGAATTTTCGGATTAAAATCATAACCGTTCTTTGGCGGAAAGGGATTGGGAATAAAGGCCTTAAAACCTTCTTTTTGTTGGATATTTCTGCCTATTTCTACTTTTGGCATAACTTGTATCTATCTTATTTAGAATGTATACAAAGTATAGCAGTTTGTATCTTTTGAGTCAAGTAATATATACAAAACTATAATTCCCCTTTAAAAGCTTTCTTTAAAACCGACTTTTTCAATTCTTCAAGATCAGCTAGTTTCTGCTTATAAATCTCTTCCAGTTTCTTGGTTTCAGCAGAAAGTGCGTCAAATTTGGCGACGATTGATTTTTGTTGGGGAAGAGGTGGAATAAAAAAAATAAGATTTTCAATATCATTTTTATTAATAGACGAAAATACGGCACCAGTATTTCCTAAAATTTCTTTTTCTTTTGAGAGAATAGCATAAAAAATAAAATCCTTATCAACATTTTTCCTCGGTCTTATTATAGCTAAACCGCGTCCAATACAAATCTTTTGCGTAGCAAAGTTTATTGGGCCAACTGGTGCTCTAACTGACATTAAAATATCGTTTTTTAACGCTTCCTTTGTAGTTTTTGTTGTCCAAGTTGTTGGCTCCCCAATATATTTCTCTTTAAATTCTTTTTTTCCTTGATAGAAAGGAAGACCCTTCCCTAATTTGTTATAAAATCTTCCTTCTGGCGATTGTCCTGCTATGACCTCGCAAACATCACCCAATAATCCTTCCCTCCAATCTTTTCTTGGATTTACAAAAACACTTTGTAGATACGATTCAAAAAACTCTTTAGCATTTTGTAGATTTTTTTCCGCATTTTCTTTCGCCTTTGCTACATCCACAAAAATCTCATCCAAAATTTTAACAATGCGGTGTTGTTCGGGGAGGGGTGGGAGCGGGATTTGGATATTTCTAAGATTTGCTTGATTTAACTTCGGGACAGTAAGTCCTGTCGTATGTTTTGTTAAATCGGTCAAATAAAAATAAAAAATAATCCAATTATCTAAAATAATATTTCTATGCGGTCGTATAACGTGCGCGTGATTATTGACCCAATATTTTCCATCTGCAATAAACGCCGTACGTTCTCCTGATTCCCATTTTGCTCCATCTTCTCCAATTAAAACTAACTTTTCATCAAAAATATAATCTCCGACATAATCTAAAATACCAGTAGCTCCATAATACGGATATTCACCAGTCGCGCGGTTTCTCTTTGTGATTGGCTTTCGTTTATTATCTAAAATATCACAAACCTCGCCGAGTTTTTTTATTTGCCAGCTAGCTTTCATATTTCTCTCTTCTTGTTTCTCCATTAATTAGCTGCCTATCCCACTCAAGTATTTCACTTCCGTTTTCTTTTCTATACAATGATAAATTATACACTTCTGATATTTCAAGATAGGGATTATGTCCAACGATTACATATTGTGGATATTTTTTCCATTTATCTCTCAATTTTTGTGCTTCTATGCTTTCTAGCCCCTGCTGATCTATAACACTTCCTAATTTTCTATACAAATCAGATTGAAAATGCGTCAATAACGGAACTGATCCTCCAAACAACTCTCCTTCTCTTTTTCTTTCTAAATTATAATGGGAAAGAAATATTTTTTCAGAAAATGAGCACACTTCCATTTTATAAATATTTTTTGCTATTTCTATGATATCCTTAAATTTTTTCCTTACGCTTATCACATCTATAACCCTTCTCTTAATTCCCAATCTCTTTAATTGTTCGTCCTCATCTTCCGCATGGAATCCCCACTGTACCAACCACGCTACACTCATTTCTTCTAGTTTTTTTGTTTGGCAGTTAGCTTTCATAACTTTTTTATAATAACAAAAACACCGCCCGTAACGTTTTGTCCAGTTGGTTGCCAAAAATCAACAAACTTATCTAGACTCCATTTTTGATATTGTCCACCTAATTCCTTATGCGGATCATGAACATAAATTATCTTATTCTTTTTATCAACACCCACCACTAATCTAAAATGCCCTAGATCCTTATGCTCTTCATTTTTTGTAAACTGCTGACAAACGATGATAGGAATCTTTGATTTTTTAGTTAAAAATTGTAATAAATTAAAGCATTCATCAGGATTATTGTAATCTACCTTATTCCAAAAAGATAAAAATCCCCTCCTTAAAGAATCGGCAACTAATGCATCAGTTGTAATCCTAAAATTTCCAGTGCCATGGGGTTCTAATTGTTTGTATTTTTTATAAATTTCTTCTTGAGAAACATCATTCAATCCATAATATTTATAAACCATCTCTAAAACAGCAGCTCCGCAAGCATTTTCATTTATTTGATAAATAAAGGGTACTTTTAAATTTCGATTTTTAAATCGATCAAAAATATCACCAAGTTTTTTTGTTTGCCAATTAGCTTTCATAATTTATAATTTGATCTTCAAATATTTTAATCAACTTTAAAATTTCGTTTGCAGAAATTGCCGAATCTCCATATTGAAAAGACACATCACATTTATCATCTTGTTTTTTCAAAATATTATCTTCGTATTTCCAATTCCCTTGAAAGTTTCTGCCAAAATCAATAATAATATTACCATTATCAATTTCGCGATTTAAATATGGGTGCGCCCCAGCATCACGTAATTTTTTAATCACAGAATCATCAATAGATTGTGAGTTAAGAACATGATCTAAATGCCTTAATCGGATCATTAATTCTATAAATACTGACTGAATAAACGGATTATTCCCGCCATCAAATAAAACCCCCGTGTCGTACAATTCACGACATCTTCTAAGGTTTAGCTTTATAATAATTTTATCTTTTTTTAAATCCATATTCATTTTTTATTTATCAGTTAGTTTTTGTGCTATCTTTAATCATAACTCGATCATTATGAGGCAATGACACTTTTTACAAAATCAACTATTTTCTTATAGCCATCATTTTCTGTACACTTATTATTGTTTTCTTCCAAACTTACATAAAACTCAACATCGGCACATTCTCCTTTGATCAAGCCAATACTATTTTCAAGATCTGGATCAATTCTCAAACAATCCATGATTAGTCCGTCGGTTTTTAATTTTTCAATATTTTCGTTAAGAATTTTATGCGAAATCTTATGCGGATTTTTCCCCTTACACTCATCATTGTCGCCGTCATACATACACCAAACCTTAATGCCAAATTTATGGAGTAGATTTGCAAACTTATAAAAATGATATTTACCAACAGTATCTATAATGGTTATTTTTGCAGTTCCACTTTCATCATAAAATGCACCTTTGGGGTTATTGAAAAGAAATGAAAACATGGCTTTTTCCGTTGAGCCTTCAACTAAAATAACTTTTTGCGATAAAAAAGCATTTGCTCTTGTTGGATTAATCCATAGTAAATATCTAAGATGATCGGATTTTGCAATTTTCTCAGCTTCTTCTGCGACTTCCTGTTCTGTTAGTTTTGGATTTTTACACTCGTTTTTTGCCAAAGCCATTAAATTGCCATTGCTCGTACAAATATTGTCAATCTCTTGATCTGTTACTTGTGATATTTTTGAAATAATACCATCCATGTATACTCTTTTAATTTGGGAGTATTTTTCAACATGATTTAGGAAGTATGGGGAATGCGAAGTCAAAATGACTTGCGCGTCAGATGAATTAGCTATCTCTTCAAGTTTATTGCGAAAATATGTTTGATGATTTGGGTGTAAGAATAGTTCTGGCTCTTCAATTATATAGAAAGTGCAATCATTTTTTGCCGGCTTCTTCCCAGTTTTTGGCTCCTCCTTATTCAATTCAGCTAAATTCGCAATAAGGGAAAACATCATTGAGCGCTGGAATCCATCACCCTGCGAACCCAATGGCAATTTATCACTAATTCCCGCCACGCTTGTATGTGGCCTAAAACATGATTTTATAAGATCTTCGGCATCGGGCGGCACCAAATCAAAACCAATTTGTACATTGCCATAATCAAGCATTTTCTTTGAAATGTCTTCCTTTAGTTTTTGAATTGCACTATCTTCACCCTCACTAATAAAATTTGATAATGCGCTAATAGATTCTACAACTCGACCATAATGCTGATTTTTTTCGTCCTCCGCTTTTATTCGTGCGATGATATTTTTTGTTACTAATTGGTTCAATGACGAGTTTGCTGTAAATTTCAATTCTTCACTTAGCGGTCTGACCGATGGCATATAAATCACATCGCCGAAACTAGGTTTAGCCACTGTCTTCCAGCCAAGTAATTTTGTATCTTTTATGTCTTCATCTGCATTGCCGGTATAACCATAATACTCACACGCCAATGCTTTATCGCTAATTTTACTTCGCGATAAGACGGCGCGGACTTTAAATTTTCCCTCAACCAAATACTCGTCCGGATGAGTAAACTCTTCGTCTTTTTGTAATTCAAATTCAACCTCAATGTATGGATCATCGCTTATACTATTATTTACATCTTTAAGAGCAAGTTTTTCCTTGCCAAAAAACCAAAGTAAGGCAAATAAAACATTGCTTTTACCAGAGTTATTCTCACCAACAAAAACTGTATAATTTGCCATATCAATATAACTGTCGGTGTATGACTTTATGCCATGAATTTTTATCTGTGAAATCTTCATAATTACAAAAACTTCTTGATACTATCCAAAGTATTATTACCCTCCTCATCCAATCTCTTCATCTCCTCCAAAATCTCCTTCGGTTCTCTTAAAATTACCTCATCGTTTTTATTCGGATTCTTAACAGACAAATCAAAAGTATTTTGATCAATATCCTTTACGTCTATTGACCATGAATTTGCACTGTCTGCCTTGGTCCCTCCGGTTCCGCTCAAGGCTATTTTTTGTAATTTAACAAATTCCGCCAAGTCAGATTCATTTAACGGATTACCTTTGCCAAGATTACGATTTAGGTTAAGCTGATAAAACCAAACCTTTTTTGTTGGCGCTCCTTTTTCAAAAAATAAAACAACGGTTTTTACTCCTGCGCCTTGAAAAGCTCCTCCGGGCAGATCTAAAACCGTGTGCAGATTACAGTTTTCTAATAAAAGCTTACGAAGCGACACGCTGGCGTTGTCGGTGTTGGAAAGAAAGGTATTTTTAATAACAATACCGGCTTTTCCACCTGCTTTAAGAATTTTTATAAAATGCTGAAGAAACAGATTGTCAGATGAACTAGACTTGATTGGAAAATTCTGTTGAAGCTCTGTTCCTATTTTTGCCCCAAAAGGCGGATTGGCCAAAATAACATCATAACGATCTTTTTCCTGAATATCATTGATGTTTTCCGCTAATGTATTTGTGTGTTTAATGTTCGGTGCTTCAATGCCATGCAAAATCATATTCATGATACCGATGATATAAGCCAGGGATTTAATTTCTTTACCGTAAAAAGTTTTATTTTGTAAAATTGCCATCTGAGCGGAAGAGAGCTTGGATTGATTGGCGGTAAGGTATTTATAAGCTTCCACCAAAAATCCGGCACTTCCGCAAGCGCCGTCATAAATAGTATCACCGATTTTCGGATTCACAACTTTAACAATGGTTTCAATCAAGGGACGTGGTGTGTAATATTCTCCGCCATTTCGTCCGGCATTGCCCATGTTCTTGATCTTGGCTTCATAAAGATGAGAAAGCTCATGCTTTTCTTCATAAAGCCGAAAATGCATGTCATCCACCACATTCAAAATTTCCCGCAGTTTATAGCCACTGGAAATCTTATTTTTAAGTTCAGAAAAAATTTCACCGATCTTATATTCAATCGTATTCGGATCTTCTGCTCTAAATTTCTTAAGATAGGGAAAAAGCTTGTTATTTACAAAATCCTTTAGATCATCGCCATCCAACGCTTTACCATGATCCAATTTACCATCTCCATTTTTAGGACAAGCCCAAGTATTCCAGCGATATTCCGGGGATAAAATATATTCATAACTTTTACCGGATAAGCTAGCTGATGTTTTCTTATCTTCTTCCAGATCATCAAGATACTTCAAGAATAAAATCCACGAGGTCTGCTCCACATAATCTAATTCAGTTCCACAACCGGAATCCGTGTGCAGAATATTATCAATGTTTTTAAATGATTGTTCAAACATAATATTTCTATAATAAGGTATCTATCCTGTCGGGCTGCCCGGAATCGAACCGAGGCTACATGCACCCCATGCACGCGTACTACCACTATACTACAGCCCGTGGTAAAAGCAAATATTTCTCTTTCTTTTGTTCTTTTCCCACCCGGCACCACCAGAGCCCGAACTAAGCATTGGCGTTGTTCCAGTGGGGTTTTTAAACCGTTAAAACGATTAAAAGAATCTCCTATTCTTAAAACCAGACGTATCCGGTTTTAACTGTAATAAAAAATCCATTTACCCCCTAGCCTTCTCCGGATAACACCACGGTGTAATCCTTTAGAAGATGCCAATGTAAGAAAGTACCAAAACTTAGTGCGGGAATAATGAAGCCGGGTGGGAAAAGAACTGCCGCTTAATTGTATCACAAAAAAAGACTTTTTAAAAGAGTGAAAAAACTTAATTTATTACCTATTTTTCAAAAAATCACCCCCTAGCAAGGGGGTGATCTAAGTATTTTAACTATCTCTTTCCCCTATTCCTTTATCCCATCCAAGTTAACATCATAAAGGATCTCATCAGAGATAAGGCGATAGGAAAGAATCTCTTCTGGTTTAAACCACATAACCATTTCCTTTTCCGCTTCTTCGCTATTACCGGAAGCATGTAAAAGGTTTCTAATACTTCGGCTATCTGTATCGGCAGCCGCAAAAGAGTCTAAACTATAATCTCCACGAATAGTTCCGGGAGGAGCGGTTAGAGGCTCAGTAAAACCAGCCATCTTGCGAACCACTTCAATAGCATGCGAACCCTGCCAAATCATAGCCACTACTGGTCCCGCAGATAAATACTTGGCATTAGCCTTTAGAACTGCCATCCCGTTTTCTCGGTTAGTTTCATAAGGAGACTGTAAGCCCTTTTTCTCATAAGCAGCTCTAGCCTTAGCCCCAACGGCTTCCAACCACTCTTCTCCCCCGATATTGTAATAATGATCTTCAGCTTGCTGTTCAGTAGGAACAACCATCTTAAGTCCAATTAACTTAAGCCCAACTTTCTCAAAACGACCGACAATCTCGGCGATTAAAGACCTCTGCACTCCGTCCGGCTTAATAATCACCAGGGTGCGTTCTTCTTTTAAGTGTTTCATACAATAATTATTCTTAAATAATTTAATAAAGATATGCCCAGTATAGCATACTGGGTAAATTATTCAAGGTACCATGATAACTTCCTATAAAGGAAGTAAAAACTCACTCATAAATCAAAAAACCATCCGTCTTAAGTCTAATCGTGCCCAATTCATCCGTACGGCGATATGGGATGTTCATTCTTTCTAACCTACTAATCGTTAACGGAGATGGATGACCGTATGAGTTACCCATGCCCGAACTAATTAAAACCAAAGAAGGGTTAACCGCTGCGATAAAATCCTTACCTGAACTGGTGGCAGAACCATGGTGTCCGGCTTTTAAGATATCTGCTTTTAAATTACTCTTAGCCCCTAAAAGCTCTTGTTCAGCTTCATGTTCAGCATCACCGGTTAAAAGTAAACTTATCTCCTTGTAAACGGCTTTAGCTACTATGGAGCTGTTGTTAAGGTTAGAAATTCTTTCTCCCCAAAAACTTTCCAAAGGAAAAAGAAATTCTAAACTAAGATCTCCTATTTCTATAATCTCCGGACCCTCAAGGATTCTGGTTTGAATAGAGCGCTTAAGTAGTTCATTTAAAAAATGCGTATAAGTAGCCGAAGAATATTCCACCCCCGTCATTATTACTGCCCCAACCCTGTATCTTCTAATTACCTCATTAAGACCGGCTAAGTGATCTTCGTGTGGATGGGTTAAAATAATTAGATCTATTTGCCTTTCCCAAAAAGGCAACTCCTCACCCAATCTTCTAATTACGCTTTTACCCGCTCCACCGTCTATTAAAATATTTTGCCCACTAGGAGCTTCAAGTAATATGGCATCCCCTTGCCCAACATCCAGTATACTAATCTCCAACCAAGACTCTGGAGTTTGCTTATACCAAATTAAAAAAAAGACGACCGCTAAAGCGGCCGTCCCTAAAGATAAAGACAGTCCCCTCCTAATTATCATAAATTTATTTTAAGGATAAAGGAGGGAAGAACGAAGAACAAAAAGAAAAAGAAGAACTTTAAGAGACCTTAGCCAAAGCTTCGGTTAAAATTTCTTTGGACTGTACCCCGGTAAAGCGCTCTGCTGGCTCTCCATTACGGAAAATAATTAAAGTCGGAATACTCATAACCCCGTATTCTTGGGCAATCTGCATAGCTTGTTCAGTGTCTAGTTTACCAATCACAGCCTTTTCCTCAAGCTCTTCAGATAACTCGTCTATAATCGGGGCTTGCATTTGGCAAGGACCGCACCAACTGGCGTAAAAATCCACCAAAACAGGTTTTGTTTTGGAAGCTTCAATAACTTCATTATTAAAACCTTCTTGCGTAAAAACTTTGCTCATATATTTAAAATTAAGATTTAACGGTCATTTAAAGATAGCATATTATTACTTACCTGACAAGAAGCTTTTACTCCTTATCCGCCGATGATAACCAATGGCAAATCGGTGGGCTTCATCTCGTACCCGCTTAATTAGATGTAAGGCTGGCGAAGCTAAGGATAGTTCTAAAGGCTTACTTTGTCCCGGAAAATAAAGCTTATCCCGAGCTCCAGCACTTCGCAAACCTTCTCCCTTAACAATCCCGATTATCGGGATATTAAGCTTATGTTTTTTAAAAACCTTAAAAACCACATTAACCTGAGCCTTGCCACCATCTACTACTAATAAGTCCGGCAAAGGCCAATCGTGCTTAAGTCTTCTTTCTAGTATCTCACGGATCATCATAACATCCCCCTTGGCTCTGTCTTGGGAACTTAAGTTGTTTTTACTCTCACCCTCTTTATTAACATTCTCTTTAATCTTAAACTTACGATATTGTCCACTGTCCGCTTCCCCGTCCCGAAAAACTACCATGGAACCAACAGCTTCTCTTCCGAAAATATTAGAAATATCATAGCCTTCAATTCGATCAGGTACTGTGGGCAAGTTAAGAATCTTAGCCAATTCAACCGTGTCATTGGCGTATTTCTCCGCCAAACTTAAAACCTTAGTATGCTCAAGTACTTTTTCCATCTGGGATAAAAGATATTCCAAACGAGCAACTCCTTCTTCGTCTTGTTTTTTCTTTTTTTCTTTAAGTTCTTTTTGCCATTGTCTAACGACCTTGCCTTTATGACCTTCAAAAAACAGCATAAGGGGCTTAATAACCATGTTAAGATATTCTTGGCGACTAACCTTACCGACGCAAGGTCCTAGACAACGACTTATCTGGTAATAGAAGCAAGGTTTTTTCTGTAATCTCTTAGCCGAACAATATGGCCAGATCTTACGAAGAGCTTTAAGAGTTTCCTTAACCGCCCGGGAACTAACAAAAGGTCCGTAATAGATACCGGTTTGCCCAACGGTTCTAGTTAAAAAAACACCGGGGATTTCGTCTTCTAAAGATACATGAACATAATAAAAACGTTTATCGTCTCGCAAGTCTATGTTATAAAAAGGTTGGTGTTTTTTGATCAAATTAGCCTCTAAAAGCAAAGCTTCAATCTCACTCTCCGTTTCGGTCCATTCCACCCGACTGATTTCTTGTACCATCCTTTGTTTAGCCGGAGTATGGGCATTACCCTTTTGCCAGTATGAAAAAACCCGGCTACGCAAGTTAACCGCCTTCCCGATATAGATAATCTTGCCAGAAGAATTATAAAAACGATAGCAACCAGCAATAATGGGCAAATTAAGTTTTTTAACTTCAGCAAGGTTCATGGAGGGTAAATAATTTAAAAAATATCTAAAATTAACAAAATATCTTACTTATATATCATAACACAAGAAAAAAAAGAAGGATATGAAAAAGCCGACACTGTTGGTCGGCTTTGAAAACGCAATAAGAACTTTACCTATAAAGATTGTGATCAATGATATCGGAGAGGTTAGGCCTTACAGGATAGTTTCTTCTCCTTGTATCTTTATCCTCTTTCTCTTTATAAAGCTTATTATTCTCAAGAAGAGAATAAAGCTCCATAAGAATTTCAGCAAATCCGCCTTTAATTTCTTTTTGCTTGAGAATTTTTTTTCCATGATCTAGTGTTGCAGTGCCATCTTTAAGGAAATCAACAAGGACAACATATTTATCAAATCCCTTGTCGCCAATATTATCTTCGCCCTTCTTCGAGAAGTCCAAAGATCCGCACTCGATAGAGTCCTCAGAGCCTTCATAATCATTACAACATTTAACGCCTAGCTCTTTTAAGAACTTTGTTACTTCTTTCTGAGCTTCTGACATTTTCTTTTCATCTTTCAATTTAGAAAAGATCAGATATTGAAAGATAGCATTACCTATGTACCTAATTATGTCATAGGTATTTTTTGTTTCTTTAGTTTTCATCTTTAATTTTTAATGTTTTTTAAGAAAATTTTAAAAAATTATTAGACTAATAAACTTATCAACAAACCCTAAGATTTCATCCGATGAGCCGTAGTGCCCAAAATATTCAAGAGTCTGAACTGCCGTAAAGACACCACCACGAGCCATAGCAAGACTAGTTGAGGAAAGGATCCTGTTGTTTAAAAATCATCTCTGCTAGCCCATTCTTTCGGATAACAATGAAAATATCCACTCCCTCTGAACTATTTGGATCTTTTTCTTGTTTAAGGGAAAAATACCCTCCCAGCAAAACATCATTATCATTATCATCAAAAAAATGAAAAAATGAAATTTTCTGAGCATACTCAATAATCAACTCATTTAAACCCTTAGCTCTCGTAGGGTCTATGTCTTTATCTAGGTAATAGGCTTTAACAAAATGCCTAATTTCCACTAAAGCTTCTTTAGCTTTTTTAAAGTCCTCTAAAGTTTGCATTAAAAAATTCCTTATTTTATTTTTTGAAATTACCTAATCTCTAACATATAATATTAGAAAAGTCAAGGGTAAAAAAGTTGACTTCAAGAAAATACCCCTATAACAAGCAATAAATCATATATCTTGTTATTTATAGGTTAGTCTTGCCTAAAAAAGCATAATAAATTAAACTGTAAGGTATGAAACCAAGATTATCCAAACTTTGTTTTACTCCCATGGCCTTCTTTAGACAGGTGGGCTTATGGCGGGGTTAACTTCTAACTCCGACACTAAGCCCCTTGTGGGGCTTATTTTTTAAGTCTTAATACTATTAATTACCATAATAATTTAACCTTTATGAACTTATACGACGCACCTCACCTAAAGAGGAACTATTACAAAACCGACATGAGCGAACAAGAACGTCTCTTGGCTGAATTGGAACAAAAAACCGATCTAGACAGCGAACGACTAAAACGCTATATCGCCATACCTGATTTAAGTAAAAAAGAAGACAGTCCGGTAAAGATTATTACCGAAAGAGTTATTAATCTGCCAACCCTTAAGAATCTGGACATCATTGAAACCCCGGAAGTAATTACTCCTGAACTAGTCTTTGATCTTTTTAACTTCCCGAAAGACCACCCAGCTCGCAGTGCCAGCGATACCTACTTTTTAGACGAAAACCATGTCTTAAGATCGCATACCAGCTTAATGTGGAAATATTATTTTGATATCCCGGAAATCCCCAAGAAATTAGAAGAATTTGGTTCAGTTGGTGTTTTAAGCTACGGTAAATGCTACCGTAGAGATGAGATAGACTGGCAGCACTACAATATCCTTCACCAAATAGACGGTTTCTTTGTGGTTAAGAAAGAAATTAAAACTTTAGAACAAGCCGATCTTGAAGCTATCTTATTAGAAGTTGCCCGCTCTTTATATGGACAAGATGTAGTCTATAATTTCCTGGTGGATCATTTCCCTTATACCGACCCGAGCCTAGAAATGAATATCCAACTTAATGGCCAATGGGTGGAAATTTTAGGGGCCGGTATCGCTCATCCTAACGTAGTACGTAATTTAGGTCTTGACCCTGAAGTATATAATGCCTGGGCTTTTGGTTTTGGTTCGGATAGACTCGCGATGATTAAACTACAACTACCAGATATTCGGCTACTTTACTCTACCGACGAAAGAATAACCAAGCAACTTAAAGACCTAGATACTGTCTTTACACCGGTTAGTAAATATCCGCCGGTTATTAGGGACATTTCTTTTATAGTAGATAAATCTTTTGACTTAAACATTTATTACGAGCTAGTACGAGAAATCGCCGGTTCGGAATTTGTCGAAGAAGTAAAGCTTTTAGATACCTACGAAAACGAAGAAAAGTTCGGAGCAGATAAAACCAGCTATACTTTCCGTATTATGTACCGCCACCTGGATCGTACTCTAACCAACGAAGAAGTAGATACTAAGCATAAGAAACTAGAAGAAATTACCATTGAACGCTTTGGAGCTGAGGTAAGATAATATTCAACGATAGATTTAATAAAAAGCCTCTTATACCTTAAATGCGCCACCCGGGTGGCGCATTTAAGCTTAGTAAAAATAAAACCCAAAAACGTAGTTATAGTTTTTTGTAACGCACCGCTCTACCAAGACCAAGTCGTTCAATCTTCTTATAAGATAATAATTTAGTAAGTGCTTGATTAACTGTTGGACGAGCCACCTTGGTTTTTTGACTAATCTCTTGAGGTGTCGCTTCAGAGACAGCTTGCAGATATTGCCAAACAGAGAGCTGTTTAGGTGATAATAGTTTTTCAATATCCTGCTTATTAAGCACATCAATTGCCATCATTGACTGCTTAAGTAAAACTGTCAAGAAAAATTCCAACCATGGCGTGATATTTTCATTTTTAGTGTTAATGGTTTTTTGGCTTTGTCGCAGGGCCAAATAATAAGCGTCCTTATTATCTTCAATGATTTTTTCATGCGAAACATAGGGCATGTAAACATAACCCTCTTTTAACAAAAAGAAGTTAGTTAAAATCCTAGCTAATCGGCCATTACCGTCTTGAAAGGGATGGATGTTCAAGAACTCCACCAAAAAATTTCCTACTACTAAAAGATGATTATATTTTCTTATCCTTAATTGTCGCTCGGTCCATTCAATCAATTCTCCCATTTCTTTCGCTGTTAAATAGGGCGGGGTGGTTTTAAAGATAGTCCCCAAGATATTACCCTGACCATCTACCGCCTCAACTCTATTTTCATTTGTCTTATAATCACCCCTGTGCCAACGATCTTTTTCTGAAAATAACAAAAGCTCTTTATGTAAATGCTTAATGGTACTCTCGCTAAATCTTATTGAAGGCCAATTTTCAAATAATTTGGTCAACAATTCATAATAACCTCTCACCTCCTGTTTATCTCGAGCAGTGAATTTTTGCATAGCTAAACCACGGATAAACTTCTCAACATCCTCATCGGAAAGTTGAGAACCTTCTATTCGAGTAGAAGCTCCGGTAGAGGTGACCAAAACTGAACGCTTTAGTCGTCCCAAAAGCTGAGCGCTTAATGACACCCCTGAAGTCCATTGCCCCCTTAAAGCTTCAATTTGGCCGACTTTCTCCCAAATACTCTCTGGCAGAGATCTTAGTCTTTTATCAAAATTTCTCATATTATAATCTAATATAGTAACATATATTAGATTATATAAGATTATGGAAAAAGTCAAGTAAGCCGATTACTCACCCCTTATTTATAACAATTCCTAAAACAATTTATCTAAAACTCTACATCTCCTCCACTGTCTCAATGCCCAAAAGATCTAAGCCTTTTTGTATTACTAAGGCAATGGTTTTAGCTAGGGCTAGTCTAGCTACTATGGCTTCTTCGGAAACTTCATCATCATTAAGAATGGACACCGCGTGATAATAATCGTTAAAAAGTTGGGCTGTTTCATATAAATACTTAGCTATTTCCGAGGGCTCATAACGTTCCCCGGCTCTTTTAACTATTTCAGGATAAATAGCGGCTGCCAACATTAAAGACTTTTCTTTATCTTTAGTTAAAGACTCATAATCTGGCTTAAGGTCTTTTTTAAGTATAGTTTCTCCTTTTCGCCAAAGACTATTTATTCTAGCACAAGTATACTGCAAATAAGCGGCGGTAAAGCCATCAAAACGAAGAGACTTAGCAAGATCAAAAGTAATACCCTTTTCTCCCCCGACTTTAAGCATCTCAAACTTAAGAGCTCCGAAAACCAAAACACGCACCACTTCGTTTACTTTCTCTTCACTCCACTCTGGATGACGTTTACTTGTTTCTTTTTTAGCTTCCTCTGTTAAAAGTTTTTTTAAGTCTTCATAAGCGATAATATTACCGGAACGAGATGACATCATACCAGAAGGAAGTTTAACAAAATCATAGGGCAGATGTTTTAGTTCGGCTTTTAAACCATAAAGTTCAAGCACCTTAAAGAGCTGGAAAAAATACTGACTTTGTCTTATATCCACTATCCACAAAGAAGTATCCAGCTTATGCTTTTTAACTTTATGAATAGTTAAAGCTAAATCGGCTACCGGATAAAGCGCCGTACCATCCGACCGAAGCACTACCAAAACCCCTAATTTATAATCTTCAAGATCAGCAATTACCGCTCCCTGGCTTTTCTTTAATATTCCCTTGGTAAGCATTTCATCAACCAACTTAAACCCTTCTTGAACAAAATCACTTTCATAAAAGTTATCGGAAAAATCCAATTTAAAATCCTTAACCACCTCCTGCCATTGTTCCAAGCTCCATTGTCTAGTGGTTTGCCAAAGTTCATAAATCTCACCTTCTCGGCTTTCCAAAGACTTCATGACCTCTCCAACTTCTTGCTTATTTTTTTCCTTATCTCCTTCATCCATCGCCTTAACCGAAGCGGCATATAACTGTCCCAAAAACTCTCCTTTATGTCCATCTGGTACACTTGGTTTAGTTTTAAGATAATACCACAGGGTCTTAGCCACATGGATACCGAAATCGTTAATATACATAACTGGTAAAGAAACAAAACCATTAGCCTTAAGTAAACGATTAACCGCATCACCATAAGCGATATTCCTAATATGCCCGATATGAATCTCTTTATGGGTATTACCGTTAGCGTATTCTTGCATAACTCTTTGGTTATTACCCCAAGTTTGTTGCCCATAGCTCTCATACTTCTCTGTAATCTCTTTAATAACCTCGACGTTAAAATCGGGAGTTAAAATTAAATTAAGATAAGGCCCAGCCGCAGAAACTGACTCAACTTTTTTATGAGAAAAATCTTTAGCTAAAACATTAGCTAAAGCGGCTGGCGAAGTTTTTGCTTCTTTAGCCGCCTTAAAACAAGGCAAGCAAAGATCTCCCATGTTTTTATCCGGAGGTTGAATAAAATCATCGAAGCTAATAACTGCTTCTCCAATAAGCTTATTACAGACTTCTGCTAATTCTTTTTTTAGACTTTCAAGATAATACACAAAATTTTATATAATTATTATAAAGATAAGAAAAAACACTAAGACATCAAGACTTAAAATTTTTAATAAATTAACTTAAGCCTTTAAAAGACGGCGAAACTCTCTTTTGCCTTTTTGCAGAACAACCGGTAATTTTGGACAAAAATCACCATCGCTAACGCTTTGGCCATCCAATTTAACTCCGCCCTGCTCCAAAAGACGACGAGCTTCGCCTTTAGAAGAAGCTAATTTAGTCTCCAAAAGCATCTCTAAAAGATTACCTGATTTTACCTTTATTTCTTCCATTTCTTCTGGTATTTCCTTATTTTGGACGGTTTTAACAAAATATTGTTCCGCTGCCTCAGCTCGTTTTTTGCCATAATAAATCTCTGTTATTTCACGAGCCAGTTTCATCTTAAAATCGCGAGGGTTAAGACCGGTGGTTTTAAGGCGTTTTTGTATTTCTTTAACTTCTTCCCAGGGAAGTTTAGTACAAAGCTCAAAAGCCGAAGAAATAATATTATCCGGCCAAGACATAACTTGCCCATACATATTTTCCGGTGTTTCATTAAGATTAACAATATTACCCTCACTCTTGCCCATCTTCTTTCCTTCAGCATCGGTTAAAAGTTTATTCGCGATAACTATCTTCTCTTTACCTAATGAGGCTTTAAGAAAGTCTCTACCCATTAACATATTAAAGGTTTGATCATTACCACCAACCTCACCATCCACCCCAAGGGCTACGCTATCATAACCCTGGATTAGGGGGTAGAGAAACTCATGAAGATAAATCGGTTTTTCTTCTTTAAGTCTGGCTTGAAACATATCTCGGACAATCATCTGTTGTACGGTAGCACCAGCCGCCAAACGCATAAATTCTTCTAAAGACATTTTGTCATACCACTGACTGTTATAAACCAGACGAGCAGCGTTGGAGCCACTAAAAGACAACCAGGCCGAAGCTTGTTTTTTCCAAAGCTTAGCATTAGCTTTAACAATCTCTCTGTCCAGTTGCTTACGAACCGACTTCTTATCCGTTGGGTCACCGATCATACCGGTAAAATCGCCTACCAAGAAAATTATTTTATGACCCAATCTTTGTAGCTGTGCTAATTTAGCTAACTGGATAGCATTACCGATATGCAAAGACGGAGCGCTTGGGTCAAAACCAGCGTAAAAAGTCAGCTGCTTATCCGAAGATAAGATTTTAAGCAAAAAATCTTTATCCGGGTAAATTTTTTCCACGCCTCTTTCAAGCACTTCGGCGATTAAATTTTGATCAGGCTTCATAAATTATTATTTATCTTCTTAATTCTTATTAATTCTTAAATTCTTCTTAATCCTCTTTTTAATTCTCCTTAATTCTCATCTATACTCCTTATTTTTTACTATATATTCCTTGCTCTTCTTTTTAGTCAATTAAAAAGCTTAAATTATCTTAAAAACTGCATCTAACTTGGCTTTTTTAATCTCTAGTATTAAGGATTTTTGTCAAGAGAGGGACAAAGAGCCTTGTTTAACTATCTTCTTCATTATAACGAAGAAAAAACAAAAAGTCCATGGCTCTTACCCAGCGCCTTGCTGTGTATAAGTTGATTTTTTTTCTAAGTTAAGCGCTATTTTGGCTGCTTGTCTTGATACACTATATATAGTATACTGAGTAATGCTATAGCACAACATATAGTTTATTAATTAATACCATGCTTATGAATATCTCTACCACCAAACGCGATGGCAGCCGTGAGCCGTTTAACGCGGACCAGATCAATCGTTCAATCGCTCGCGCCTGCCATGGCCTTGAAGACCAGGTGTCTATGGTGACTCAAATCGCCACTGAGACCCATCTAACTCTTTATGACGGCATTACTACCGACGAACTGGATGAAGCTACCATTAATGCCACCCTGCAAAACGTCAAAGAAGATCCCGCCTATGATATTGTAGCTAAGCGTCTTTTACTTAAAACCGTTTATCGTCGTCTTTTTGGTGATTATGATAAAGAAGATGAAAATGCTGTTTTAAGTCTTCATAAGCAAAAATTTGCCGAACATATTAAACAAGGTGTAGAAAATGGCCTCTTGGATAAAAGAATGGCTGAGCTTTTTGATCTTAAAACTCTAGCTGAGTCTTTGGATACTAGTCGTGATGAATTATTTACCTTTGCTGGTCTTTCTGGCCTTCTAAACCGTTACGCTATTAGAGACAAACAACAAAAACCAGTGGAAACTCCCCAATACTTCTTTATGAGAGTAGCAATGGGTCTTGCTTATAACGAAAAGAACCCAACCGAATGGGCAATTAAATTCTATAACAAGATGTCTAACTTGGAGTACGTGGCCGGTGGTTCAACCAATATCGGTTCAGGAACTTCTCGTCCGGCTTTGTCTAATTGTTTTCTTTTGGAAATCCAAGATGACATTGATCATATCTCTAAATCAGTAGCCGACATTATGAAGATCTCCAAAGCTACTGGTGGTGTCGGAGCTTCTATTACTAAACTTAGAGCCAGTGGCTCTCCCCTGTCTTCCAATAATACCGCTTCTAGCGGGCCAACTCCTTTTGCTAAAATTATTGATACCGCCATTAGAGCTATCCAAAGAGGAGGTAAGAAAAAAGGTGCCCTGGCTTTTTATATGGAAAATTGGCACGTGGATTTCCCGGACTTCTTAATGTGGAAACATAACGCCGGTGACGATTATCTACGTATGCGCACCGCCAACACTGCGGTTTTCTTGAGCGATGAATTTATGCGCCGAGTAGAAACAGATGATCTTTGGTATATGTTTGATCCCAAAGAAACTCCGGATCTAAACGAATTATATGGACAAGCCTTTAGCGAGCGCTATAGTCATTATATTGAACAAGCTGAAGCTGGTAATTTACGAATCTTTAAGAAAGTACCGGCCCAGGAACAATATCGCCAAATTTTGGTTCTCTTACAAACCACTTCTCACCCCTGGTTAACCTGGAAAGACCCAATGAATCTTAGAGCTCTTAACAATAATACCGGCACCATCCACATGTCTAACCTTTGTACGGAAATTTGTTTGCCCCAGGATAGAGATAATATTGCGGTTTGTAATCTAGCCTCCCTTAACCTCTCCGCCCATATTAGACGTAAGGAAGTTAATTGGAAGAAATTGGAAGAATCCGTAAGGTTAGCTGTTAGACAATTAGATAACCTAATTGACATTAACGAACTACCTTTACCTGAAGCCATTAAGTCCGACAAAGAGAATCGTGCTATCGGACTAGGTGTTATGGGTTTTGCTGATACAGTGGAAAAAATGGGTTGGAGTTATGACTCACCCATGACTTATGATTTTGCCGACAAAATTTTTGAATTTATCAGCTACATGGCAATTGATGAAAGCGCTAATTTAGCCCAAGAACGCGGCTCTTACACTCACTTTGCCGGCTCGGGTTGGTCTAAGGGTATGGTACCTTTTGATACTCTTGAGATTTTAGAAAAAGACAGAGGCATAACTCTGGATATTCCCAAAGAGAGCTTAAATAAGGACCTGGACTGGGATATTTTAAGAGCTAAGGTTAAAAAAGGTATCCGTAACGCCACCTTAATGGCCGTAGCACCTAATGCCAATATCGGTCTTTTAGCCGGCACCACTCCCGGTATTGATCCCCGCTTTGCCCAAATTTTTTCTCGTAATAAAATCTCTGGTAAATATCTAGACATTAATACTAACCTGGTTGATGACCTTAAAAAGCTGGGAATTTGGGAACAAGTTAGAGAAGAAATTATTGAACTACAAGGTGATATCTCTGACATAGAACTTATCCCTGACGTTATTAAGGATATTTATAAGACCTCTTTTACTACCTCGCCCTATGCCTTTATGGAAGTAGCAGCCCGAGCCCAAAAATGGGTTGATCAGGCATTATCTCGTAATATGTATCTAGAAACCAGAGATATTAATGAAACCATGAATATTTACATGGCCGGTTGGAGAAAAGGTGTTAAAACCACTTATTACCTTCATATGAAGCCTCGCCATAGTGCAGAACAATCTACAATTAAAGTTAACAAGGGTCATAAATTAGGCAAAAAAGGCTTTGGTAACCTTAATCTTTCAGCCTCCGCTCAAGTGGCTCCCTTTGCCGCTAATGTCGGACAAAGCGAAGTTGTTGTTAACGAAACTGTTAAAGTAACGGTAGCTAGATCAACTGAAGTCGTAGAAGAAGTTAAAGCCTGCCCAATTGATCCCCAAGAGCGCTTACAATGCGACAGTTGCCAATAAGTAAAATGAGTTATTAAGCATTAGCTTATCTTAAATTTAATAATTATTAATTATCTTTATGTTACTTGGAAAACCATCCCCCGAAGATTATAATCTTCACCCCAGTCAATACCCTTGGGCTCGCGAACTCTATGAACAGGCTATTGCCAATACCTGGTATCCGCATGAAATAGCTCTTAAAGAAGATTTAGACGACTGGGCAAAAATGACCGAAGACGAGCGCCATGCCGTTAAATTCATTATGGCCTTCTTTAACCCGGCCGAATTAATCGTTAACCGTGTCCTAGCTTTAGGCGTCTACCCTTATATTAAAGCCCCCGAATGCCACCTTTATTTAGCTAAACAGATGTGGGAAGAAGCTAATCATTGTGTGGCTTTTGAATACGTCTTGGAAACCTTTCCTTTTGACAGAGAAAAGATTTATAACGTCCATATAGATACTCCGTCAATGTTTGCCAAAGAGTCTTTTGTTACCAAATACATGAAGCGCATGACGGAAACCAGTTATGATGTAGAGACAGTGGAAGGTAAAAAGGAGTTTATTAAAAACTTAGTAGCCACCAATATCGTCATGGAGGGTATCTGGTTCTACAGTGGCTTTATGGTCATGCTATCTTTTAGACAAAGAAACCAACTACGTAATTTTGGCTCCATGATTAACTGGGTGTTGCGAGATGAATCACTACACCTTAAATTCGGTATTAATTTGGTCTTAAATATTTTAGAAGAAAATGAAGATCTTTTAACCGAAGAATTTGCTAATGAGATAAGAAATATTGTCATAGAAGGTGTGGATCTTGAAACCGCCTATAATAAAGATCTCTTCCCGAGAGGTATCCTAGGACTTAACGCGGATTATGTTAACCAATACGTTCAATACGTAGCAGACAGAAGACTGGAAGAACTTGGTCTACCTAAGCACTATAATGTCTCTAATCCGGCTAAATGGATGACTACCGCCACTGACGTCTTTGAACTAGTTAACTTCTTTGAACAACAAAATACCAGCTATGAGGTAAATGCCAGAGCGGATGGCCTAGATAAACCAAAAACCTAAGGATTAAAAACTAGCTACTTAAATAACAAAAAACCCTCCACGTGGAAGGGTTTTTTGATTCCAAATTAAAAACTACTTGCGTCTTTTTTTAGCGGCAGTTTTTTTCTTGGCGGCCGGCTTGCGCTTGGCAACCTTCTTGGCAGCTTTTCTAACAACCTTTTTAGCGGCTGGCTTACGCTTAGCAGCTTTTCTAACAACCTTTTTAGCGGCCTTCTTTTTGGCAGCTGGTCTTCTTACTGCTTTTTTAGCAGTGGACTTTTTCTTAGTTGGCATAGTTTCACCTCCTTTCTTAGAAATGATCACGCAAGTAACCTTGCACTGATTTCATTTGCTAATTTAATTATATCACAAAAATGACAAGTCAACAATAAAATTGGCTGATAATAAAATAAAAGGCAAAGAAAATGTTTTGAAACTTTTATTTAAAAATATTAAAAGAATATTATTAATAAACAAGAAACATAAAAAAAGGAAAACAATATTTTTTTCTCTAAAAAAATAACTACCCTATTTTTTATTTAATATTAGCTAAAAATAGCTAAAATATTTTATTATTAAAAGGATTATCTAAACAAAAAAACTATCTTATTTTTATTCTAAAGAAAAATATTGGGAGAAAATTAATATCCTAAGTATATTTACCCGCTAAAATAAAAAGTTAAGAAAAGAGTAAAAGTTAAAAAGTAAAAAGTTATCAACAGCCTTGAGCGTAAATTATTTTGAAAAGATAAACCAGTCTGACTTAGATAAAACATCAGCTACTAATAAGACATACCTAGCTACAAGCCAAACAAAAGCAAAAATAATCTCCCCCAAAAAAGGCATAAACCTTATTAGTACTAAGGCGACTATGGTAGAAATCATTAAAAGAGGTACTACTGGCACAACCAATAAATTACTAATCGGAGCTATTAAAGAAACAGCTCCGAAATTATATAAAGAAATTGGTGCGGTAGAGAGCTGCGCCGCTAAGGTTAAAGACAACATCTTAATAAAATAAAAAAAACGTCCTGAAGATAAATATAATAAGAAACTTTCCAATTTTGGTCGTAAAATAACTATACCCAAAACAGCGGAAAAAGACAGCTGCCAGCCAATATCATCTCGCAATAATAAAGGATTAAAGACTAAAGTCAGAGCAGCCGCTATGGTTATTAGGCGCAATGACTTAATTTGCCGACCACCGGACATAGCAAATAAAAGTAAGGCACCGCCCAGACCTGCCCTTAAGGCCGAGGCTGGCACCCCAACCATTAAAACATAAACAACCAAGAAAATAATACTTAAAAAGGCTGCCGTATTTCTTGATAAACCAAAGGCTAAAAGTAAAAACAAACAAAAAGCAGATAAAAGACCAACATGAAAACCCGAAACTGCCACAATATGACTTAAGCCGGCACGGCGAAAATTTTCTTTAAGATCCTCTTCCATGGGATAACTTGCGCCAAATAATAAAGGCAAAACCAAAGAAGCTTCAGGTAAAGGTACTTGTCTTTCTACTAAAGAAAAAGAGTTCTCTTTAAGCGTAAAGATCTTATTGAGTAAAAAATTACCATTATCTGAGGATAAAAAAGTAATAGACGGCCTAAAACAAACGTTGTAAATACCTTGTTTTTTAAGATAACGATCGTAATTATTTTCACTAAAAGGTGCTTGTAGCTCACAAATAACAGATAAACTATCTCCATATCGGTAGATAGGGTAAGCTGGAGTAGTTAATAAAACTTTTCCGATAAAAACCAAGTCTTGCTCATCCATATAAGCCTTAACCGTTAGCCTTTGGCCATTAAGTCTTTGTTCAACTTTAATAACCAAGGCGTAAAAAGCCATTGTTTGTCCATTAAAGTGGCTAAGGTGATGAACCGGTGGAGGAGAGTTTCTTTCTTGGTAAAACCAAGCGCCCAAAGAAAATCCTAATAAAACTAATAAAACCATAATTAACAAAGGTGGAGCTTTAAAAGAATAAAAAATGAACAAAATTACTAAAAAAATAGCGGTAAAAATAAAGGCTAAGAAAGAAAAAAATAAGGTAATAAAAGAAAAACAAGCTATGCCAATAATAAAGCCGATAGCCAATAATAAAAGAGCTCTACCTTTCTTTATTGGAGTAAAAAAGGCTCTTGTCTGAGCTTTTAGATAATACATGGTTTTATAAAATAATAAATAAAAAACAGTAGATAAAAAGAATAAGCCAAAGTAAAATTATTAAATAAAAATAATGAGTAATAATAAATAAATAATTTTAAAATAAAAAACACCCCCTAGACCCAAGATAAGAGGGTGAGAGGGTGCTTAAATTTTAATTAAACTAAAAAATTAATTTTCAGCTTTTTTATGTCTAATATAAGCTTCAATAAAGCCTTCTAATTGTCCATCTAAAACCGCTTGAACATCGCTTGTTTCATAACCCGTGCGATGATCCTTAACTAATTGGTACGGTTGTAGAACATATGATCTTATCTGTTTACCCCAGGCAGCTTGTATATTGCCACCCTTTAAGGAAGCTGTTTCGTCCGCTCTTTTGTCACTTTGTAAGCGATGCAGTTTAGCCTTAAGAATTTTCATAGCCAACTCCCTGTTTTGGTGTTGTGATCTTTCGCTTTGGGCTGCCACTGTCAAGCCGTTTGGTAAATAAGTCAAACGTACCGCGCTAGATGTCTTATTAACACTCTGTCCTCCAGGGCCAGAAGATCTAAAGAAATCAACTTTAAGATCTTCGCTTTTTATGTCCAATGGTTCGTCATCCGGTAAATCAGGTAAAACCTCCACTAAGGCAAAAGAGGTGTGGCGCATACCTTCACCATCAAAAGGAGAAATACGTACCAAACGATGCACACCGGCTTCGCCTTTAAGGTAGCCATAAGCATAAAGTCCACTTACTTTAAAAGTAACGCTCTTTAAACCAGCTTCATTACCAAGTTGTCTGTCTGCTTCTTCAAGTAACCAATCGTGTTTTTCACAAAAACGAAAAAACATTCTTTCAAGTATAGCTGTCCAATCTTGAGCATCTACCCCGCCGGTACCGGCATGAATTGAAATAATGGCGTGGCCGGCGTCATAACGCCCAGCAAATAAAACAAAAAATTCAAGATCATTGAATTTTTTTAAAAGATCTTCATACTGTTTATGTAAATCATCACTTAAGGACTGACTTTTATTATTTGTTTGTTCTAAATTAGCCATCGCCGTTAACTCTTCCAATTGTCTCACTTCTTGTTGAAGATCATTCCACTTTTTTACTTCTTTTTCAAGTTCTTCCGCTTCACGGCTAACCGACACGGCCTTGGCTTGATCTTGCCAAAAATCAGGCGCACCACTTAGAACACGGAGCTCTCGCGCCTTAGCTTCTTTTCTGTCTATGGCCAAAAGCTTCTTAGTAGCAATAATTTTTTCTCTTAACTCTTCCAAATTATTAAGTAAATGTTCCATGTTACTGAGGCATCTCTTCCAAGGTAACCGTTAAATTAATAAGTCGTCCATCTCTTTCAATAGACATTTCCATCTTATCCCCCGGCTTAAAACGCCCGATTCTTTCGGCTAAAGGTTTTTCTTCAGACAATTCTTCATCATTAATGGAAATAATAATATCCCCAGCCTTTAAACCAGCTTTGGCAGCTGGCGAATCTGGTAAAACAGCTAACTCTCTTTCATTATTACCCCCAATAATTAAAGCGCCTGAGGTTCTTTCAATCCCCTGCATTTCTGCTAAAGCTTCATTAAGCATAGCGTAGCGAACCCCCAACCAAGGACGAATAATTCTACCATCAGTCTTAACACTTTCAATCGCTGTTTTAACTTGGTTAATGGGGATAGCAAAACCTATATTTTGTGCACCTTGGGCCACCGCTACGTTAATACCGATCACTAAGCCACTGGCGTTAAGTAAGGGTCCACCGGAATTACCGGGATTAATTGAAGCATCTGTTTGTATTAACCCGGAAAGACGTTCGCTTATATAACCTTTCCCCAGGGCGTTAATTGATCTCGCTAAACCGGAAATTACACCAGTGGAAACAGTGTTACGAAACTCTCCCAAGGCATTACCAATGGCAATCACTGTTTGCCCAACCTTTAATTCATCACTGTCTCCTAAAATTAAATGAGAAAAATCTTGACCCTCAACTTTTAAAACCGCCATATCATTAAAAGGGTCTCGGGCTAGGACTTGAGCCGGTAATCTTTCGCCGCTATTTAAAAGAACCGTATAATCCGCTGATTCATCATCAACAACGTGTCTGTTAGTAACGATCATACCGTCTGAGGAAACCAAGAAACCAGTACCTCCCCCAATCTCTCTTCTTTGTGTTTCGGGCTCATCTTGAGCTTGCTCATCAAAAAAACGTCCAAAAAGATCAGGACCTAAAAAGGAACGTAGATCATCTGGTATCATAGGCAAAGAACCACGGACTGGCAAATCTTTAGTTACAATAATACTTACTACAGCCGGTGAGGCTTGTTCAACTACCTCAACAATAGAAGATTCATTCTGATTATCATATAAACGTTGCTCAATCACTGTGGGTTCAGAAGTTTTTAGGGCTCTTTCTAATTTGTCCAAGAAAGGACGACTACGAGAAATTGACTCAGCTGCTAAAAAACCAGCTAAACCGCCAATTACCGCACTAACGACTATTGAAGCAACCAGGATCATGAAATAATATTTTTTGGTATTGTTATCCATATGAAATTAAAAAATTAAAAAACAAAAAATAATAAAAATAGTTGCCTAAATGCTAAATAATCTCTTTAATAAAGACCTTTTTTCTTAAGATAGAAACAAAGATCGGCTAAACGATTACTATAACCCCATTCGTTATCATACCAAGAAATAACTTTTAAAAGATTATCTCCCACTACAGCGGTTAAAGATAGGTCAACCACCGCACTTTCCGGTCGTCCGACAATATCTTGAGAAACAATCGGTTCATTGGTAACAGCTACTAAACCACGATAACGAGCTTGTTTTGCAGCTTGTCGTAAAATCTTATTAACTTGTTCAACCGTAACTTTCTTTTTCGTAACATAAACAACATCACATAAAGAACCAACCGGAGTAGGTACCCGCACAGCTAAACCATCAAAACGACCAACTAAAGAAGGAATGGTTTTAGTAACAGCTTTAGCTGCACCAGTGGAAGTCGGGATTATACTTAAAGCAGCCGCCCTGGCTCGTCGTAAGTCCTTATGGGGTCCGTCTACCAGGTTCTGATCAGCAGTATATGAATGAATAGTGGTCATAATAGCCTTCTCTAAACCAAAAGCTTGTCTTAAAATGTCGGTTACAGGACTTAAACAATTGGTGGTACAAGAAGCCATAGAAATAACTTTGTCATTTTTTTTAATCTTATCTTCATTAACACCTAAAACATAGGTCTTAATGGAATCGTCTTTACCTGGTGCAGAAATTATTACTTTCTTAGCTCCAGCTTTAATATGAAGTTCAGCTTGCGCTCTTTCGGTAAAACGCCCAGTTGATTCAATTACCGCATCAACCTTCATTTTCCCCCAAGGCAAAACTGATGGATCTTTTTCAGCTAAGACCGGATAGGTCTTTCCATTAATTACCAAACCACCGGTAGTGGACTTAACCGTCCCCGCATAAGTCCCATAACAACTATCATAGGAAAAAAGGTGGGCTAAAGTTTTGGTGTCGGTTAGGTCGTTGATGGCCACCACCTTAACACCAGGTTTATTTAACAAAGCTTTAAAAACCGCTCGGCCGATACGGCCAAAACCATTAATGGCAATATTCATATATATAACTTAAAAAAATAAAGTAAAAGAACCCAAGGTTCAAGATTATTACATTATAGCATAAAAAACAGAGTGTTCAAAATCTTAAGGTTTTCAAAGATAATTAAAACTCAAAAAACACAACAAATAATAAAGGTCTTAAATTTTGTTCCCATTTTGTATATTTTAATTATCCCTATTTTCCATCTCTTGCACTACCCTCTCCTTAACCGATCTAAAAGCTTCCTCTTTGTCTAAGATGCCTGTATCCAACACCCAATCATAGTTGGATAAATCATTAACCTCTATATTAAAATACTTCTTGTAACGCAAATCATCACTAGCTATACGACGTTTCAATGCCTTAATAACATCTTCTATGTTTTTAAAAGGAGCGGCTTCATTGCGATTCTTAACATCATTAAAAATTCTTTCAGCACCTATTGACATATCAGTAAACAAATATATTTTAAAAGAATGGGGAATAAAATACCAAGAAGTTCTACCGGTAATGATAAAATTATCTTCTTTGGTGCCCAGATCTTTTTGATAATTATCCACCTCTAAATCGGTGCTTGGATCACTCTCGCCCAGAGTGTTATATTCTTCAAGTGTCATACCCCGTTCACCAGCTAATCGCCTTCTAAGCATACCTATGTCATAATAGGGCCAGCCAAGCTCCTTAGCCAATCTTTCGGCTATACCTGACTTACCAGAACCTGGTGAACCACTAAAAGAAACTATCATAAGTAAATTTAAAAGTTAAGATTAAAGTTAAAGCTAAAAACAATCATAAACACTATTATCTTACTTTATAATCTTTAAAAATTCTGTCAACTCATTAGGAAGCTCAATGGAAAACTCAACCTTCTTACCGGCTAAATCTTCAAAAGAAAGCTTGGTAGCTACTAAAAATATTCTCTTAAGTCCGAATTTAAGATTCATCTTCTTATGCTTAACTTGTCCATAAATATTATCCCCGACTATCGGATGAGTATAAGCGGATAAATGAACCCTTATCTGATGAGTCCTGCCGGTAGCAATTGTAACTTCAAGTAAAGCGTAATTATAAAACTTCTTAATAACCTTAACTTTGGTGGTCGCCGTCCTTCCCGTTTGACTTAAAGGCTTAGCAGCCATTTTAGAGCCGTCTGATGATCTTTCAATTAAAAAGTTAACCTCAAACTCATCCGGTAAAGCCGCATCATAAACCAACGCCTGATAAATCTTCTTAACTTGTCTCTTCTTAAACTGCTCTTTAAGGTGATTGAAAAAATTATTATTTAAAGCAACCACTAAAAGACCTGAAGCGTCTTTATCTACTCGGTGAACTATCCCTGGTCTGTTTAAATCTTCCCCAACCGAAGAAACTTGCGGATATTTTTTTAAAAGCCAAGTAGTTAAAGAAGGAGCGGCAGAGCTTGGTGCCGGATGAGTTAAAAGACCAGCCGGCTTATTAACCACTAAATAATCTTTGGTCTTGGCGATAATTTCAATGTTAAAATCTTCAATTTCTTGTTCTCTTTTCTTTTCTTCCTCATCTTTTTCCTTCTTGCTTTTTTTACCTTTTTTACCCTTAATAGCAGTTAAATCGCTTAGAATATTCTTTCTAACAATCTCTAACCTATCTCCCTCTCTTAAAAGAGCATGGGGCTTAGCGTTTTGCTCATTTAACAAAACTGCTTTTTCAAGTACCAGTTGCCTGGCTAAAGATCTGGCAATAGTTAACTTATCTGCTAACCATTTATCCAAACGTTGTCCCCACCAATTTTCTTCTGGTAAGTAAATATTTTGGTCTGCCTTTTTTTTAATTTCTTTCTTCATAGTTTTAAAATTAATCGTTCGTTATAATTTCATAAAATCTTTGGGCTAAATTTTCTTCAGTTAAAGAAGCTACTCGCAGGCTGGCTTGTTTGGCTAAATCTTTTAGCAACTCTTCGTTTTGTTGAAGTTTAACAATAGCGTTAGCTACTGTTTCATTATCAAAAGAATCAATAAGTAAACCAGCTTCCCGCCCGATAATCTCATCAAGACCAAGATTTTTAGTAGCTATTACCGGCAGGGAATAAGACATGGCGGATAAAACATCGCTTAATTCATCAAGATTAAGTTCCCTTTGCGGAACCAAATAAAGATCCAAACTTTCAAACCAAGTTTGGGTTCGCCTATCTTCGCCAGTTAACCAAACATGCCCCTCTAAACCAAGTTTTCTCACCAACCATTGTACTTGTTTATGAGCCTCTCCTTCGCCAATAATCACCAACTCAACAATCGGACAAATAGAGACAGCAACCCCAATAGCTGAAATAAGTCGCTCATATTCTTCGGCTTTGGCTTGTTTTAAAACAGAACCAACTACAAAACGCCTTCTTTGCGGCTTAGCTAATTGACGATAAAGCCCTTCCTGATAAACCTCAGCTGGACGATGGGCTAAGGGTAACACAATCTTTTTACCTAAGTAAAGACCCTCGTCTACGGCCTTACCCCAAGACAAGACCAAAGCCAAACGAGAAAGTGGTTTTAACAAAAAACCCAAACTTCTTCTTTTGCTTGTTTCTTCAGTTTTTGGTGCCACTAACCAGATAACACGACAACCGCTTAAACGAGCCGGTAAGGTAATAATTAGCTTATCCACTAACCCACCGCAAACTATTGTTCTAACTCCCCTAATCCATCTTTTAAAAAGTAAGACAGGCCAAAATAACACAACCCAAAAAGGCCATAATAATAAAGCAGACCAAAGAGAGTTAAACAAAAAAGAAGAACCAACTTTAATTAAAAGACCTCTTTCTTTTAAAGATCTTAAAAGATCTTTAAAAAGAGTTAAAGAAGCGAGTGAGCCGGGATAAATAATTGTTTTCTTAAAAGACATATTAATTATATATTTTATATATTTTTTTAACTTAATTTCCGATTTTAAAGATTTAATCAAAGACTAAGGAGAAAATCTTTTGGTAAAAAAGTTAAGATCCTTAAACTTAAAACCACCAAGCCGATAAAGCAGTAAAAGATAAACAACCGCTCCGGAAAATATCGACAAAACCAAACTAAGAATAACGTTCTCTATTTGAGGTAAAATAATTATAAATAAACCCATAGCCAAAGAAGCTAAAAGAGCTTTAGCAAAGATTTTTCCATTAGGCTTAATATCTCCATAACGACGAATTAAGCGCCAAGCCAAAATAAGGATAATAACTTCACTCAATAAGGTAATCCAAGCAGCAGCTGTGTAAGAATAAGTTGGAATAAGGAGTAGATAAAGAGCTAGGGCAACAAAAGCCGTTAAGGCATAGGCTGGGATCATTGACTTTTGTCGATCAAAACTAATCATAGTATAACTAAACAGTGCACTAAAGAAAACTGCACCAGCCGCCGGCATTAAAACTTTTAAAATTGGTCCGGCAGCCACAAATTCATCTCCCGCCAAAAGCATCATAATCGGTCCAGCTAAAACAATACCTCCCACCACCATAGGTAGGGCAATAATTGCCGAAGCGTCAAAAGTTTTTTGCCAACCCCTTATGTAAGCCTGTTTATCCCCCGAAGCCCAACGAGCAGTTAAGATCGGCAAAACAGTCCCACCTAAAATAAAAGGTACTGTCACTAAAACATCAATCACCCGGTAAGCCGCACCATAAAGACCGACTTCATCTGGAGAACGAAACAAAGATAAAAGTAAAGTATCGGCTCGTAGGTAAATAAGATTAAGAGTAATGGTAATAATTAGAGGCCAAGATCTTTTAACAATATCTAACCAAATTTCTTTGTCATAGCGCCATTTAATTGAAGTATAAGAACGAGCAAAAAAATAATGAAAGATAAAAGAAAAAATGTTAGCCGCCGCCATGGCCCAAAGTACACCACTTAAACCCCAATCAAGATAGATAGCGCCGGCCGTAAAAGCTAAAAGAAGTAAACGACTACCAGTTTCCGCATAAGCGATACGATCAGTTTTTAAATCTCTTTGAAAAAGACTAACAAAGGGTTGGCAAAGTAATATAAAGAAAAAGGCTACTCCGGCAATTAAGACTCCCTCTTTAACAGCCTGATCATAAGGAAAAAACCAAACCAAAAGAGGTGCCAAACCAAGACAAACAGCCGCCGTAACTATCCTAAAAGTAAAAAGATTGCCCAAGAGCTTACTTCGGTCGGCACCCGGCTTGCTAATCATTTGCGAAGTCACCATAGTTAAGCCAAAGTCAGCCAAAATTGAAAAGAAGGTAACAAAAGTCAGGGCAGTGATAAATTGCCCAAAACCATAGCTACCAAGATATCTGGTTACCAAAGCAACAGCGGCCAAGGCCAACAAAGTGCTTAAAATCTTGCCAATAACCTGGATGGCGGTATTGGAAGCGACGCGAGCAGATAATTCCATAAGATAGACTTTTTAGCCTGAGTTTAGTATACTGAATATATTACCATACTGCTTAGATAAAGTAAAAAAGCAGTATAATCATTATAATAAACATATGTTAAATAAAATTATCTTTTCAGTGCTTGCTTTAATAATCGTTTTTAGCTTAAGCGCAATCTCAGTAGAAGCCCAAGGCGGCTTGCTTGATACAGTTGAAAGGGGAGGCTTAAGCGAAGTCGGACAATACGGCTATGAACAAACCGGGCCACCCACCAAAGGCTTAATGGAAATCGTCGCCGGACTTATTCGTATCTTTTTGGGCTTTTTAGGTATAATCTTTTTTATTCTCTTTGTCTGGGCCGGTTTTCAGTATATGACAGCAGCCGGCAACGAAGAAAAAATCAAAGATGCCAACGCTCGCATGCGCAACGCTATTATCGGCTTAGTTATTATTCTGTCTTCTTTTGCCATAGTAACTTTTGTAATAAGATCTTTGGCAAAAGCTTCAACTTAAATCGAAAATGATTTTCAAGATATGATAAAACCATCTTCCTTCGCCCGTGTTATTAGATACATTATTATCATCTTAGTCTGTTTTTCCTGGCTCTTTTTCCTAATGAGTTGGGGGCCGACTTATGAAAAAGATGAAATGGAATACGGAGTAACGTATTCAGCTAAACACAGCCGTAGCCTAGGTCTAGATTGGCAAGAAACCTACTTAGCTATTTTAGACGACTTGGGAGTTAAAAAAATGCGCTTACCGGTTTATTGGGACATAGTTCAACCAGAACCCGATCTTTTTGATTGGACGGAATTAGATTGGCTGATTGAGGAAGCAGAAAAAAGACAAGTTGAACTTATCTTAACTGTTGGACAAAGAGTTCCCCGTTGGCCGGAATGTCATCAACCGGGATGGTCAGAAGAATTATCCACCGAAGAAAGACAAGAAGCTCTTTTAGAATATATTGGAGCTACGGTTACTCGCTATAAACAAAGAACCTCTGTTGCTTATTGGCAAGTGGAAAATGAACCGTTTTTAAAATACTTCGGCGAATGTCCGCCTCTTGACCCAACCTTCTTAGATAAAGAAATAGCTTTTGTAAAATCTCTGGACACTAGACCAATTATTGTTACCGACTCAGGCGAACTTTCGCTTTGGTTTCAAGCCGCCAAAAGAGCGGATATTTTCGGTAGTACTCTTTACCTTACCACCTACTCAAGCGTTCTGGATCGTGCTATTCGTTACCCTATAGGACCGGTCTTCTTTAAAATAAAAAAGAATCTAGCTAACTTAATAGCTCATCCGCAAGACTGGATAATTATTGAACTACAGGGAGAGCCCTGGGGTAAAATCGCCTATCAAGAAATGACCCCCGAAGAAAGAGCCTATAGTATGAGTCCTGAGAAATTTGATGAAATAAACCACTTTATCAGCAAAACCGGTTTTCGTATTTTCTATTGGTGGGGTGTAGAATACTGGTACTGGGAAAAAGTTACTAACGATAATCCTATCTTTTGGGATAAAGCCAAAGCTCTATTTAAGTCTTAAATAAAACATTATATATGACTCGCGCTAAACGCTATCGTTTGGGATTAGACATTGGCGGCACTAAAATAGCCGGTGTGCTTTTACTTAATAATAAAGTAGTGGAAAATTCTGTTTTAGCCACCCCCAAAGACACGCTGGATCACTTCCTTATCATGAGCCAAGCGGTTTTGGAGCCCTTGCTTCATAAAGTTGAAAAAAACAAAGGAGAAATTATTGGATTAGGAATAGGGATACCGGGTGTTATAGACATACCTAAACAAAAAATAATCAATGTACCCAATGTACCAATCTTAAACAAACAGAAGCTAGGAGAACTGTTAAAAGAAAGATTAAACATGCCAAATCTGAATTGTCTAATGGATAATGATGTTAATTGTTTTATAAGAGCCGAAGCGGTTTTAGGTGCCGGCAGAAAATCAAATAACGTCTACGGTCTGACCATCGGTACAGGTATTGGTGGTGGTTGGTGGTATAACGGTGATGTCTATTACGGTGCCTATAACGCGGCTGGCGAACCAGGTCATATGGTGATTGATGCAGATAATGGCCTCACTCTCCAACAAGCTTATAATAAACTTACCCAAAACAACGCCGCTACTCTAGCCCAAGAAGCTTATCGCGGAGATCGTCTGGCAGAAAAAAGTTTTGAAGAATTCGGTAAATATCTTGGCACAGCCTTAAGTACGATTGTTAATATTATAGACCCGGAAATTATAATTATGGGCGGAGGAGTTATGTCCTCGGGTGATTTATTTCTAACAAGCGCCAAGGAAAGCTTGGCTAAATATACTTTTACCCCGCAAGCCAGAACAACCAAATTAGTTAAAGGTAAACTAGGCCCAATGGCCGGAGCTATTGGAGCAGCCCTTTTGCCTAAAGAAAAGTCTAAAGAGTAGCTAAATAATACTCAATAAAATCAATAGCATAAACCCGCCAGGCGCCTGGCGGGTTTATTGAAAAAGAAAATTAAAAAGGCTACAAAAAAATTTAAACCCTATTGGCTGGATTTTTTAATCCCCACTTTTTAAGATATTTTAACCAAGAAAGAATATGTTGCCTACCAGCCGAGTTAAAAGGAGAGGTATACCAAGGCTTGGCCGCACTTTGACGGTTATGATTATGGATAACTTTAGCTTGGGGACAATATACCACTTTCCAACCCTTTACCCAAAAACGTCGCGCAAGATCAGTATCCTCAAAATATAGAAAAAATCTTTCATCAAAACCGCCCACCTCTTCCCAGGCCTTGCGTCTTAAACAAAGACATGAACCTAATAACCAATCTACCTCCGTTACCGAATCTTTTTTAAAGTCACGAGTTAAAAAATTATCCAAAGCCTTTTTTCCAAAAGGTAATTTACCCAAAAAAGTCCGACGATAAAAAGGGGTTAAAAGATTATGCCAACGATAAGCAGAATCTTGCACACTCTGATCCGGATTGAATTGTTTAGGTCCAGCTAAACCTATTTCTTTGTCTTCTTCCATTAAACAATAAAGTTCGGTAAACATATCGGGAAAAGCCATGGTATCCGGATTCATGATAAAAAGATAATCCCCCGAAGCTCTCCTTAAACCAAGATTATTACCACCACCCATACCCAAGTTTTTTTCACTTTGGATAAAGATTGTTTTGGGATATTGCCAGGCGATAATTTCCCCTATGGTCTCGTCTGAATTGTTATCCACCACAATTACCTCTTTATGTAAATCGCCAAAATCAGCCTCTTCTATAGATTTAAGACAGTTAAGTGTTAATCCCTTACTCTTATAGTTAACAATAATAATTGATATATCCATAAAGCTAAATTACCACCTGATTAAAAATTTTACAAGTCGCCAATAAAGGGCAAAAAAAGGATTAATCATTCTCAGCTTCCAATCATCAATTTCTTGGTACCAAATATGTCCGCTGATCATTTTTATAATTTCTCTGTCTTTAACTAAGCGAGTTTTCTGTATGGCTCGTCTCGCTTTAATTAAATACCGCCAAGTTTTAGGGGAAAGAAAATAAGCCCAAACCCTTAATTTTTCTCTCCACCAGCCACTCTTAAGAGCAAAAAGACCTAATCCAAATTCCATTAAAACCAGGGCTGGTATAATTAAAACAATGGTTAGACAATGATAATTTTTAAAAATTGTAATTAAGCGATTGCGATCCATCCAATAATATTTTTTAACCGAACGAGCAAACTCATAATTATGAAAAACCAAGGCCCTAGGTTCAAGTCGGCAAGTCCAGCCTCTAAGCCATAAACGCCAACCCAAATCTTCGTCTTCATTATACATCCACATTTCTTCATCAAAAAGACCGACTTCTTTTAAAGCCTTGACCCTTAAAATAACCGCTGCCCCAGAAGGGTAAAAGATATCGCACACATCTTTAGGCAAGGTAGATAAAGGCTCTCTGTAACCTAGACAATAACCAAAACCAAGGAAATGGGATATGTTGCCAACACTGTTAAGAAGATGTCTATCCGGGTGAAGTAATAAGGCTGCCTGTATAGCACCAGCCTTAATATCAGAGTCCATAGCTTTAACCAAAGACTCCAAAGCCTTTGGTTCGATCTCGGTGTCCATATTAAAAAGTACGGCGTATTCATAATTTTTTTCAATTATTTCATGCAAGGCCGCATTATTACCACCGGCAAAACCGGCGTTATCATTAAGTCTTTTAATAATCGCCTCAGGTGCCTCTTGGCGCAAAAAAGCAAAACTTTCTTCACTTGTTTCGTTGTCTATTAGATAAAGATCAAAGTCAATAAAAGTCTGCGATCTTAAAGACGACAAACAAGCAGCCAAGTATTTTTTGGCATAATCTTTATAATTGGGACTAATAACTACCGCGACTTTTTTCATATAATATAATATCCTTTAAAATTATACCTTAAACTTATACAGTAAAGTCTTAATAACAAAATATAAATTAATTAAGCCTCTTTTTCTTCTTTACTCTCCCCACTCTTTAAAATTCTGGTTAACAATAGTCCGAAGAACCAAGCAAGCTTAAGTAACCAAACCCTCCAACCAGGCTGCCATTTTTTAAAATAAGTCAGCTGGCTATCTTTAAAATATTTCTGCGCCTTTAAACGTGGTAAACGGTTAAAACTTTGCCCGACATAATCAATGGCTTTAACGGATGAAGTATACCAAACTTGTCCGCCTCCCTCCTTAACTGTCCGACAGTAATCCACTTCCTCAAACCAAAGAAAATATCTTTCATCCAAAAGACCATACTTTTCCAAAGTTCTTTTAGGTAGTACAAAAAACGAACCGCGCAGAGAATCAACAACCCTGTCTTGATTATAATCAAAGCCAGCGCAAAGATAACGGTTAAGAACAGAGGGTACAAGATGCGGAATCTTTAAAATAATCATTAGTTGATCAAAAAAGGTCGGGAACCGTCTAACTTGTGATACAAGTTTATCCTCTTCATTAAGTAGTTTAACTCCAACCACGTCAGCTTGATCATTATTCTTTAGCCAATTCTTAAGATCAATAAGCGTCTCGGGGAAAACTTTCATATCTGGATTTAAAAGAATAATATTATCACCTTTAGCTATTTTAATCCCAATATTTGAAGCTTTGGCAAAACCCAAGTTTTCTTGGTTAGCTACTAGCTTAACTTCAGGCCAATCTCTTGCTAAAAAATCTTTAGTGCTATCAATTGAAGCATTATCCACTACGATTATTTCATAATCAAGCTCTCCTACACTTTCTTTTAAAGAAGCTAAATTAGCCGGTAACTGTACCCGACTGTTATAACTCACGATGACTATAGAAAAGTCCATATTATTTAATCGTAAAATAAGGTTTTAAAATCTAAGTACTTAAAGGCGAAAAATATTAATAAAAATTAAAAAACTAACAATTAATAGCGTTTTAAGTGTTTAGCGGTTTTTTTAATCGTCAAATAAGAGCTTAACAGATTTTGCTCAAAAAGCAAAACGGCAAAAAACCGTAAAGTGGCCTGCCAAATAATAAAAATCTTATTAAACCAAGACTGCCTACCCCAATATTTAATCCATAAAAAATGTTGGCCTAAAAAAGCTTGTCTACGAGCTTCGGGCGAACGTCCTAAACGATTAATAGCTCTTTTAAATAAAGAACCACCAGTAGAAGTGCGATCATGATAAACCACCGCCTCGCTTATTAATTTAGAGGAAAAACCAGCTAAATGAAGACGATAAACCAGGTCGCAATCTTCTTTATACATAAAAAAGTTTTCATCAAAAAATTGCAGTTCATTTACTTCTTTATTACTTTCTTCTTGTTTTTTTCCTTGACTTTCTTCTTGACTGTCTTCTTGATTATCTTTAATATTTTTATTAGCCTCTTCTACCAAAGAAGACAAACGAAAAAGCCCGGCCGCCCCGGAGGGACCAATAATTGAAGCTTGGTCATACTGTCCGTTATCTATTTCTGCTTGTCCAAGATCAATAAAACGCAAGCCTGGTTTTAAAACTAAACCGCAAGTGTCTAAAATTTCTGTTTTAAGTTTATTATGAAAATCCCAAACTTTTATTTTAGGAGAGACTGATGATAAAGATTCATCACTCTCTAAAGCCAAAACTAATTTTTCAAGCATGTCCGGTTCGCACAAAGTGTCCGGATTAATCATTAAAAAATATTTATCTCCTAAGCCAACAGCTTGATTAAGCATTATGTTATAGGCTTTCCCAAAACCCAAGTTATCCCCTCTTCTTATAATCTCTACCTGAGAATATTGAGATAATTGAGAGAATTGTTTTAGAATATGAATATTCTCATTATCTTCTTCTGGGGTGTTATCAAAAGCTACTAGACGAAAGTTCTTATAAGTTTGTGCTGCCAGGCTTTCCAAAAACGACGGCAAATAAGCCGCCGTTAAATTACCGTAAGTAATAAAACCGACACCCAAACGGGGTAGTTGTTCGGTCATAAAATTAAAATAATAACTTATCCTTTAATTTTGCTTTAGCTAGAATTTGTGCCTCCAAAAGACTATCAAAAGTACCAGCGTCCAACCATTCATTTTCTACGGTAGCTACTTCCAGCTCATTCTTATCTAAGTACCAATTATGTAGATCAACAATTTCTAATTCACCGCGAGGACTGGGCTTAACTCCTTTAGCCGCCTCAACAACTCGGTTATCATAAATATACAGCCCGGTAATACAAAGATTGCTTTTAGGCTTAGCGGGTTTTTCTTCAATAGATAAAGCTTTATTATTTTCGTCTATTTCCACTACCCCAAAACGTTCCGGATCATGTACTGGTTTGGCAAAAATCTTAGCGCCACTCTTAAAAGAAGAAATTTCTTCGGAAAAATCATCTACAAAGATATTATCTCCCAAAATCATAGTAACATCATCTTTTCCGATAAAGTGCTCGCCTAAGATAAAGGCGTCAGCCAGCCCCCTTGGTTCATCCTGTATTTCATATTGAAAATACGCCCCAAACTGTCTGCCGGAGCCTAGTAGATTAAGATAATCACCGGCCTCTGAAGGAGCTACAATAATTAAAATATCCTTAATACCGGCCTTAATTAACGTATTAAGCGGGTAATAAATCATTGGGCGGTTATAAACAGGCAAAAGACCCTTGCTGGTTACCAAAGTACATGGTCTTAGACGAGTGGCCTTACCGGCCGATAAAACTATACCTTTCATATAAATAATGTAAAAAAATATAATATATATAGTAGAATACTAAAATTACTATCTTAATATCCAGCTCTTTATATTATACAACAAATCTTTAAATAATGGAACAAAATAAACAATCCATAGCGTAAGACGATACTACCTTAATACCTTAAGTCTTTTTTGTCAATGTTTGTTTGGCAATGTTTATTTTGTCAATGTTTTGTATTTTTCCAATTTATGTTTTCCCTTTTTATGTTTTTCTTCTTCACCTCGCAACATCATAAGCACTTCTCTTTTTAAAACCTTTCTTATAATTTTAAATTTAGGCAAAGACAAAAGATAACTCAAATCCTCTGTGATAATTTTATCGGTTATCTTGTCTTTAATAAAAACATAGAGGTTAGCAAAAAAATCTTGCGCCTCAAAACCTGTTCGTTCTTTAATTACTTGAACGTTATAATCATAACCCTTTAAAAAGAAGTAGTGAATGTCATAGAGATCTCGACCGGCTAGTTTACCGGTCTTACGATAACGATCCATTAAAGCACAAAGCTTATGAGAAAACATAGTTTCCTTAGTTTGGCAAATTAAAATCTTATTAATTTCCATTAACCGCTGAGGCTCATATTGACTCTTTTGGTAGAGCGGGAAAGAGGCTTCAAGTTTTAAAGTATTACGACCGAAATTTTCATATTTTAAAAAATATTGCAGACCCCTACGACTCTGATCCTTAATGGACAAATCCAGGTTTTTAAATATTTTTTCCAATCTTTTTCTAGCTTGTTTAGCCTCAGTTAAAGAACCGGCGAAATCAAAATCCAAGTCAACCGAAAAACGATCTAACCAGCCAAGCATAGCGGCACAAGTACCACCTTTAAAATACATTTTTTGAGCAAGATAATCGTCCTCGGCCACCGCCTCCAAAAGTCGGTACATCCAAGCTTTATGAAGATTATCTTGAGAATTAAAAGTCTGCATCATAATATTTTTTTGAATTAAAATAATTCATATCTTGTTTAGCTCTTTCAACCGTGGCTGTCCTTACACCGTTTTTAATAATAATACCACTATCATCATAAAGCAGTTCATCTTTCATTTGACGAACACGGTAGGTTGTATTAAGAACAGAAAATCTTTTTGAGGAATTACTCACTAAAGTTACTTCAAAAGGACGTTGATTAATAATTCCCTCTTCAAAAAGTACTGTTTCACAAGACACATAACCGTAGGTTGATAAAGCCTTAAGGCCTAAAAGCCAAGGATGAAGATTTTGTGGTTTTTTAAGAGAATACAGTCCCTTAAAAATTCTATACAAAAAACCACGTTGAACATAACGAGCGACCATAATTCTTAAACTCTGTCTATCTGAGATATTCCAAATAGTGGATAAATCTTGCAAAGAAAAAACAACTTCACCAGTTTTAGCTAAATCTGACATTCTATCTCCAGCGGAAATCCTTGATTTTATTGGTCTTTTTATCATCTTGTTTAATTATAATATACTTATATGTATATTATAACAAAACTATAGAATAAGTCAAGCTAAGATAAATTTTCTGCAATAACTTTTAATATGGGTTATAAGGTTAAATATTCATCAAGAGCCTCCTGCCATGATCTAAGAGGTGGTCTTTTAGTGTTTAAAAGTATTGAAGAAGTCGGTCTTTTAGCCGGACGATCAAGTTCTTGGGGAGAGATAGGTTTTAGATCTACTTGGGCACCTATTTTTTCATAAAAATATTTTACTGCCTCATACCAAGTAACCGGACCAGTATTAATTAGATGATAGAAACCAACAGGTAAAGATTCTTCTAAGAGTTGTAAAGAAGCTTCGGCTAGATCGGGGGTATAGGTAAAACAACTTTTTTCTCCATCAACCACCCTAACCTCTTTTTCCAAAGCTTTATTTTTCATTATTTCAAAAAAACCGGGTTTAGCCGCCGGGCTATCTGCCTTGGGGCCAAAAAGTTTAGACGTTCTTATTATATAATAACTAAGTCCCATACCAGAAAGACGCACAAGTTCTTTTTCTCCCTCGACCTTGGTCATACCATAACGGTTAAGCGGTGAGGTTATTGAATTTTCATCATAACCCTCATTATTCTCTTTAGGTGAGCCGCCAAAAACGTAATCTGAAGAATAGGTAATTAAAGTAGCCGAATTAGCCAAAGCCATCTCCCCTAATTTCTTTACTGTTTCAACATTTAAAAGTTTGGCTTGTGAATAAGCTTCTTCTGAAACCTCACATTCATCCACTCGGTTATAAGCAACGGTGTTAATTATAACATCAGGCTTTAGTTTATTAATTTTTTTCTGTAATAAAATAAAGTCGGTAATATCCACCTCCGTACTATCCCAACCAATCATCTTTACTTCGGGTCTAGTAGACGCCAAAGACATCAAGGCTGAGCCAAGATTGCCGCGACTACCAAGGATCAGATACTTCATAAATCGTTTTCTTTAAGTAAAGATTCAAGATAAGTTCTTACTTCCAATATTTCATCTAAGTGATTAGCTAATTCAATAACCAAATATTTACCAAAAGCCACTGGTGGCAAATGCATTAAATAACGAAGTTGTTTAAGAGAAGATAAGTTTCGGTAGTTAGCCTGAGAGGACATTAAATCACTCCAAACTGAAGGCAGTACGGAAATATGGGTAGCTAAGACATCAAAATGATCTAAAACCGCAATGGTTTTTTCATGATTAGCGTGTCGCCTAATTCTTTCTTTTTCAAAAGCCGCCGCATCCAAAGCCACCCCAGGTACACCTAAAGATCGTAGATTATTTTCTACAAAACCGCTGTCTTGGCTCTTAATCATTGGTCCTTTAACACAAATTAAATGGACATAATGGGGCATGGTTGATAGAAAGCCAGAAAGATTAGCAAAAGAAGGACAGCTAAAAGACTCTGCCTTAAAACGAGTAGATAAATAATCAAGTTCCCACTCTTCAGTTCCCTTATCTATCTCTACATAAGGAATTCTTTGCAATTTAGTACCTTCAAGCTGACGATAAAGAGCTCTTCTCTCATCTGCTGGTAAATTATCTAAAATCAAGGCTAAACTAGTAACTTTAAATTCATCCAACTGTCCAACAAAAGAACGCCAATCGTTTTTCTCGGAAGCGATTAAGCCTGGTAGAATATCTATTACTGGTTTTTTGGTTTTCATATAGTAATTTCTTTACTAACAATCTTAAGCCACTGTTCATTCTCTTTATACCAGTCCACTGTTTCTTTAAGACCATTGGTAAAATCAATCTTTGGAGACCAATCTAGCTCGCGAGTGGCTTTGGTGTAATCAATAGCATAACGAAAGTCATGGCCCGCGCGATCTTTAACAAATTCAAGGGCTTCCTCAGTGCGACCAACTGCCTCGGCGATAGCTTTAGCTACCTCCAAATTACTAAATTGTCGTCCTCCACCCAAGCAATAAGTCTCACCAGCGCGACCCTTCATAATAATCGCCTCCAGTCCCTTAATATGATCATTAACATGAATCCAATCTCTTAAGTTCTCTCCATTGCCATAAACCGGTAAGCTTTGGTTAGACAAGGCTCTGGTAATTAGGCGAGGGATAAGTTTCTCAGGTAGTTGGTATGGTCCGTAGTTGTTGCCACAATTAGAAATAGTGGCAGATAAACCGTGGGTATGAATATAAGCACGAACTAAATGATCAGAGGCGGCCTTAGAGGCGCTATAAGAGCTACGAGGAGCATAAGGAGTCTCTTCATTAAAGGGTGGATCATCATAAGACAAGGCACCAAAAACTTCGTCAGTAGAAACATGATGAAAACGTATAGCTCTTGGCGAACGAACTGCCGCTTCAAGTAAGACACGTGTGCCTTCAACATTACTCATAATAAAAACCTGATCAGAATCAATAGAGCGATCTACATGAGATTCCGCAGCAAAATGAACAATCAAGTCAATGGCTTTTTCTTTAATAATTTTTTCCACCAAAGAACTATCGCAAATATCTCCTTGGCAAAAAAGATAATTAGGATTATTTTGGAAATCAGCCGTATTCTCCAAATGTCCGGCATAGGTTAGGGCATCAAGATTAACCAAAAAATCTTTTGGATAATTTTTAAGCCAATGTCTAATAAAGTTTGAGCCTATAAAACCGGCGCCGCCGGTTACTAAAATATTCATAAAACTAATCTATATGATAAGGCGAAGAAAGATTATCTTCCCAACGAATCTCATCAATTTCCTCAGCTTTAGCTGGACCTTTATATAATTTATCCGGTAAATTAATTGAGTAAGCAGGAATTTGGCTAACACATTTATAACCATGTACCACACCAGGGGGTACAATTACCATAGTCGGATTATCTTCCCCGACCGTTATCTTAATATATTCTCCTTTAGTCGGACTGTCTTCTCGACGATCCCATAAATGAAGATCAAAGCTACCCGGGCCAACAAAAACAAAACAATCGGACTGGTGAACATGTTCATGTGGGCCACGCACTACGCCCGGTAAAGTTAAACTCACATAGGACATAGCCGGCTTAAAATCAAACTCATCGTTCCTAAAAATCTCAATCAACCAACCTCTTTCATCAGTATAACGAGGTAAACTCTTTATTATCACTCCGGGCATTTCCATATAATTGAAATTACTTAAAAAACCAATAAAAACAAGAATAAAAAAAACTAATAAACTTTACTTAACAGCTTAATCAAGCTTCTTTATAGATAATATCATTATACCCCAAATAAGCCAAACAAGCAACCAATAATTAAGGTTAAGATAAGCAATGACCATACCGGGTTTAACCATCTCCATTAAAACGAACATTAAAAAACCCAAAGTTAAAAAATAGAAAACTTCTTTTAAGAAAAATTGTCCTTGATCTTTGATTTTCATAAAGTGAAAAATTAAAATACAAAATTAAAATATAAACTTAAAATACAAAATTAAAATACATCCCCACTTAATCTTTCCCCCTAATCTTTATTAGTCATCAAGCGCTGCCATAAAACTCGTAAACGATCGAAAATCGTACCACCCTCAAAGCTGACCGCTAAAGAATAAACCCTAAAATCTTCTTCCAAAGAATCCTCAGGCAAAGCCAACATTAAAGAATATTCGCCAAACCTTCCCCGTTCTGTTGGCAAAAAGAATTCTGTTTCTGAAACAAAGGTTGCTTCTTTGGTCGAATCAAATTCGTTGGTTAAATCAAGTGATGTGTCTTGTGGGTCTTTAAAAAAACTTTTTCTTGATTTATTCTTTTCCTTGGTTTTTGATTCATAATTCGCTAGTAAATAAGAAAAGTCAGAAGAGTTTTTAAACAAAGAAGGCGTAAAACGATAAGGCAAGGGATTAAATAAAGATTCTTCGGACCAAGCAAAAACTCCATCGCCGGTAATAATTAAATCATCTTTAGCTAAAGTTATAGGCCTAATTAAACGACTAAAGTCTTGGCTATGTACGGAAAATTGTTCAAAGGTACGCTCTAGGGGCAAAGAAAATTCTCCAAAAGATATATTTTGTCTGGAAGCTGCTTTAGCGGTTTGGGCGTTTAAGGTTTCACTGTCTGTGTAAAGGGTAAAATTATTTCTGTCTTCTCCGCTTAAAGATAAACGATTAAGAAAAGAAACTTTAACTTGTCTAGTACTAATCTTCTCGGTTACCGCTAAATCCGAAGCTCTAACCTCAAGACGATAAACTCCGGGAGTAAGGTCAGTGGCGGAAAAAGTCCCTAAACCTTGCTCAAGTGGCCACTCTTCTTCTTTAACCAAAGTACGATCAACAAATAAAAGAATTTTAAAAAAGCGCTTAGCTGAGTTTGAATTACTTTTATTATCCGCCTTATTCTCCATCTCATCTTTTAATTCATTTTCCATCTCATCTCTCCAGGAAAAATTAAAAGACAAAGGAGAACCATCCGAATAAGTTAAAAAAGAATAATCACCTCTTAAGCCCACTGACTGAGTTACTTCTTCATCAAGTAAAGAACTAGACTTAAATTCAGATTCGGATTCAGACAAAGAAAGCTCTGATAATGAGCTAAATGGTAAATCGTAATTATAAACCGCTGTTAGACTGCTGGGCAGTTCGGCCGCTAGAAATTCTTTTAAAGATGAAAATTTCTTTTCAGCCGAAGGTCTTTGCCAAAATAAAACTCCTTCATTATAAATAGTTGAGTCTTCATTTTTATCTTTATCTTGAATAAGTTCATCCAGAAGTTTTACGTATAAAGGTTTTTTTTCATAGTGCCAACCTTCAGCTCCGTGGCGAATGCCTATCTCAACCGCCTGGGCCGAAGCATTATGCTCTAAAGAAATCGTTATTTTTTGAAAATTACGAGGAGGAAATATTTCAAGATACAGAGGTTGTCCGATTAAAGAAAAACCTTTGTCTTCCATAGTAAATCTTTCAGCAGGTTTTGGTTTAGAGATAAAATAAGAAGGACTTTGCCAGTCTGTTTTATAAGTGATCTTACCAAAAGGCACAATAGCCAAATAAGAAAAAAGCAAAAACAAGGCCAGTAAAAGACCACCCCCTAATAAACGAACATTTTTTTGTTTAAAATATGACATATTTAACTTTGTATAACTTTATAATCATTATAACCCCACCAAGAGAATTTGTCAGGTAATTTAAAATTTTAGATTAAAAAGGTTGATTTTTCAAGCTTTAACTGCTATGATCAAAATATCTTAACATTAAATTACAGGTTAAAAAACCTGCAAGAATTCTTATGGAAAAAGACATCAAAAAAACTTATATTAAAGATCTGGCCTCTTTTTTGGGAGAAACCGTTAAAATTAACGGTTGGGTATACAACTTCCGCTCTTCCGGTAAAATCGCCTTTTGGCAAATCAGAGATGGTTCAGGCTTTTGCCAAGCTGTTTTAGTAGAAGATGAACTCTCTAAAGAACTTTGGACAAAGGCTGGACAAGTAACCCAGGAAACTTCGGTTTGTCTAACCGGTTTAGTAACCAAACACCCTAAAAAAGAAGAATACGAAATACAGATCTCTGACTTTGATTTTTATCAAATAGCCGAAGAATACCCGATCGCCAAAAAAGAACATGGTGTGGACTTTTTATTACAAAACCGTCATCTTTGGTTACGCTCCAATAAGCAATGGGCAATTATGCGTGTTCGCGACACCCTAATCCGGGCCACTTATGACTTTATGAAAGAACATAATGTTACAAAAATAGATTCACCGATTGTCACCGCTAACGCTGGAGAAAACACCACTGACCTTTTTAAAATACAATACTTTGAAGAAACCGCTTATCTTTCCCAAACCGGGCAACTTTATCTAGAAGCAGCCATAGCGGCTCATGGAAGAGTTTTTGATTTTGGTCCAACTTTTAGAGCAGAAAAATCTAAAACCAGAAGACACTTAACCGAATTTTGGATGATGGACGCTGAACTGGCTTTTATTGATTTAGAAGATAATTTAAACTTTCAAGAAGAGTTAATTAGATACATGGTTAAAAAAGTTTTGGAAGATAATGTAAAAGAACTTGAGATATTGGAAAGAGATACTACTGTCTTAAATAACATAGATAAGCCTTTTCATCGCTTAACCCACCAAGAAGCCGTTAAAAAATTACAAACTCTAGGCTCTGATATTAAAGACAGAGACGACCTGGGCGCTGATGATGAAACAAAACTAACCGAAAGCTATGATAACCCGATTTTTATCACTCACTATCCGGCTGAAGTTAAAGCTTTTTATATGAAGCGAGATGAACAAGATAACTCCAGGGTCTTGGGGGCGGATTTATTGGCTCCTGAAGGCTACGGGGAGATTATCGGGGGTTCACAACGTGAAGAAGATTACGAAACCCTAAAAAGACAACTTGAAGAATTTGGACTTAAGCCAGAAGACTATGAATGGTATTTGGAATTAAGAAAATACGGCTCAGTACCACACGGAGGTTTTGGTTTTGGACTTGAAAGAATTGTTGCTTGGGTCTGTGGCTTAGAACACATAAGAGAAGCTATTCCTTTCCCAAGAACCATTTACAGGATTAGGCCATAGAAGAATTAAAAAGATTACCTAGACATCTAAGTATAAAAAACTCATCTAACAACCAGGTACCCTACTTCCTAATTTAAAACCCATTTAAAATAAACCCGCCAACCGCCTGGCGGGTTTATAGTATTGATTTTATTGGTATATCTAACTAAATGATACCTTATAATAAGGCCTTGACTTATTTTATAAAATAATATAATATAAGTATACTATATCTAAAAACTATATTTAGATATAGTATATATATTTTAATATGTTAAAATCAATAGTATACAAACAAAAAGAAGATCGTGATCGCCTCTTGACTAAAAGCTATATAGAACGCCTTAAAGGAGAAAAAGCTGACCAATTAATTGCTTCTGACCTCATAAAGGTTATTCTTGGACCCAGGCGAGCTGGAAAGTCGGTTTTTGCTTTAAGGCTTTTAAAAGACAAAAAATTCGCTTATTTTAACTTTGATGATGAGGCTTTTGCGGGACAAGAAAGAATTGATCTTGATGAGCTTTTAACAGAGCTTAAGGTTGTCTATGGAGATACTAAATACTTACTCTTTGATGAAATACAAAATCTTGATAAATGGGAACTCTTTGTTAATCGTCTGCACCGCTTAGGTTATAATCTTGTAATTACTGGCTCAAACGCCCAACTGCTTTCCCAAGAACTAGCCACTCACCTAACTGGTAGGCATATACCGATAGAAATAATGCCTTTTTGTTTTAAAGAAATGCTAATTGCCAAAGAATATGATTACTCAACAGATAAACTTTTTATTCCCCAAGAAAAAGCCGACCTGTTAAAGCACTTAAACGACTTTTTAATAAACGGTGGCTATCCGGAAGTTATTACCAAAGAACTTGAACCTCGCGGTTATCTTGATGTATTGTTTGACGCGGTATTATTTAAAGATGTAGTAAAAAGACATAAAGTCCGTTTTTCTGAACAACTTAATAATCTTGGATCTTACCTAATGAATAATTTCGCAGGGCTTTATGACATGAGTAAATTAGCTGGATTTCTTGACTTTAAAAGTAAGATAACCTTAGATAATTATTTGGGTTATTTAAAAGAAGCTTATCTGATATTCTCTTTAGAAAACTACTCGGCTAAAGCCAGAGAAAGGATAAGAGCACCAAGAAAAATTTATGTAGTGGATAATGGCTTTATAACAGCCAAGGCCGTACAACATTCTCCCAATAACGGAAAGCTTCTGGAAAACCTGGTTTTTAATGAAATAGTAAAAAAAGGTAAACGTCCTAATCTTGATCTTTTTTATTATAAAACCAAGAATGGAAAAGAAGTGGACTTTTTACTTAAAGAAGGATATAAATTAAAACAATTAATACAAGTTACTTATGACACCTCCGCTAAAGAAACCGAGGAAAGAGAAATAAAAGCGCTAATTGAAGCAGGACAAGAGCTGGGAGTTAAGGACTTACTAGTTATAACCTATAACGAAAAACGTGAAGTTAAAAAACAAGGAAAAACCGTAGTTTTCTTACCATTTTGGGAGTGGGCTTATAAAACAACTTAAAAGAATAAAAATAAAATTAATTTAAATCAAAATATTTAAAGTTATTTAAAGACTCTCCATCTTCTCTTTTAATTTAATCAAAGCCTCTTGATTATCTTTAAGTTTAATTGTTTCCTCTTCAATAATCTTAGCTGGAGCCTTTTGTTTAAATTCTTCATTAGACAATCTTTGTGTTTGAGCTAAAATCAAACTCTCTAGTTTAGTTGTTTCTTTATCAAGTCTTTGCTTTTCGGCCTCCTTATCTACCGGTACATCAAGATAAATATCTACACCGCTAATCGTTGTGTATAAAGCCCTTTCTATGGCTGAGCCGCTTTCTTTAATAACCACTTCTTCAAGACCGGTTCTTAAAGCCACTATTAAATGACTGTTCTCTCTAAGCTCCTGGGCTCTTTTAGATGAATAAAGATAAGCTTTGATTTTTTGTCCGGGTGGTACCTTATGTTCGCTTCTTAAATTACGGATAGCTATAATAACCTCTTTAACCAAACCAATAGCTAACTCTGCTTGCTTATAGTCCTCTTCTTTTTTTACAACTACTGTCTTATTATTTATCATTTCCTCATTCATTATATTAGTTATCTCCTCTTCTTTAGGCCAAGAAGAGATCATAAGTAATTTTTTCTCCGAATTATCTTGCTGTAGATAATCCCACATAACTTCCGTAACAAAAGGCGTAAAAGGATGCCAAAGTCTTAAAAGAGTCGTAAAAACTTTTCGTAACTTAGTCGTTTTATCTGTAGCTGGTTCAAACTTAGCCATTTCAAGATACCAATCTGCCAAATCATCCATTGTAAAGCTCTTTAAAACTTCTCCGGCACCGGAAAAATCGTAACGCTCTATTCTTTGCCCCACTTCTTTAACGGTAGCTTTAAGCCTGGACTCTAACCAAAGATCGGCTGGACTGTTACGAGAACCGATGCTTTCTTTTTGATTATCTTTTTGATCATCTCCTTTGTCCCCAGCTTTATCTTCTTCTCTATCTCCATCTTCCTCCCTGGTTATAATATAACGACCAATATTCCAAAGCTTGTTAATAACATTTCTAAAACCAGCTATCTTTTCTTCACTTAAACGCGTATCCACACCAGGTGTGTTCCCGATTAAAAGAGATAACCTCACCGCGTCTGCTCCATATTGCTCACTAACCATCACTGGATCAATACCATTGCCTTTAGATTTACTCATCTTCTTCCCGTCTTTATCTAATATCATACCATGGAGATAAACGGTTTTAAAGGGTACTTCGTTTAAAGCAAACAAAGACATCATAATCATCCGAGAAACCCAAAGAGTTATTATCTCATAACCTGTCTCTAAAACATCGGTTGGATGAAATTTTAATAAATCGCCCGATTTCTTATTATTTTTATAATTATCCGGCCAACCTAGGGTGGAAAAGGTCCACATACCGGAAGAAAACCAAGTATCTAAAACATCGCTATCTCTAATCCAACCTTCTGTCTGGGGCTCTTCTAGTCCAACAAAAACTTCCCCGTCTTTATACCAAGCCGGTATAGTGTGCCCAAACCAAATTTGACGACTAATGCACCAATCGTTAAGATTTTCCATCCAATCGCAATATCTTTTATGAAAACGTTCTGGCACAAAAGAAATCTCTTGTTCTTTAGCTATGGCAAAAGCTTTTTGTTTAAGAGAAAGTCCGTTAAAACGTTCTAACGGCTTATCTACTCCAACAAACCATTGCTTGGAAGGCAGGGGCTCTATGGGGGTATCGCAACGATAACAAACAGAAAGATTATGAGATAAAGTTTCTTCTTGTGTTAAAAGATTATTTTGTCGCAAACTTTCTACTATTTTAGTCCTAGCTTCTTTAATAGATAGTCCTGAATAAGATCCGAGATTTGTTCCGATTAAACCTTGCTCATTAATAACTTTAATAATCGGTACATAGTGTTTTTCTGCCAAGCGCCAGTCAATCGCCGAATGGGCTGGGGTAACACCCAGAGCGCCGGTACCAAAAGCCATGTCTACCTCACGATCCGCAATGATCTTTATGGTTAAACTTTGTCCGCAAAATTCTCCCTTAAACTCTTGTCCGACATATTGACTATATCTCTCATCTTTAGGGTTAACCGCTACCGCTGTATCTCCTAACTTTGTCTCCGGACGAGTGGTGGAAATGGCGATCGGGAAATCTGGCCAATATTTAAAAGTGTATAGGGTTGTTTCTTCTTCACGATACTCAACTTCATCATCGGCTAAGGTGGAATGACAACGAGGACACCAGTTAACAATTCTCTCTCCACGATAAATAACCCCAGCCTGATACATGTCAACAAACATTTGCTTAACCGCCTTTTGTCTTTGTTCATCCAAAGTAAAAGCCAAACGAGACCAATCTAAAGAAGCACCCATGCGCCTGAACTGAGAAAGAATAGTCCCCTGGGTTTGCCCTAAGAACTCCCAAACTTTTTCCAAAAACTTTTCTCGACCTAAATCATGTCTAGTCTGTCCGGTGGAAGCGTGTAAATGTTTTTCCACTACTGCTTGAGTCGCAATGGCCGCATGGTCCGTACCAGGTAACCAAAGAGTCCGAAAGCCTTTCATTCTATGATAACGAATTAAAAGATCCTGGATAGCCAACATAGAAGCATGTCCAAGATGAAGTTTATCTGTTACATTAGGCGGAGGCAGGATAAGGGTATAGGTAGGAGCACTATCGGGCAAGGGTAAATTGTCTGGATTATAATAACCGGAATCCTCCCATTTTTTATTAATAACCTCCTCATGATCTTTTGCCTGATAAGCCTTGGGAATATCTTTCATAAAACAATTAAAATTAATCTTAAAACTAAACCTGTTTCTTAATTATTAGCAAAAATAAGGGTATTTTGCAAGCTAAGGCTTAAAGATTGTTGCCTGTCACCACAATACCTCTCTGCTGCCATCCTAACAGTTAAAAAGAAATGAAAATAAATATTCCCTACCTCGTAGGAAGAACTTTATAAGCTCTAATAAAAACACCTCAACTTATTGAGGTGTTTTGGTATTAAATACTAAAAAAATAAAATCAGTTCTTAAGACAGCGCACCCCATACCCGTGGGTCTGAGGAACATTATCGCGGTAAACCCTCGCCTCGTATGAACCCAAGCCACGTCTCCAAGCCGAACCCCCGGAAGGAGAAGATGACCACAGATTCGCGTACATGGAACGACTGCTGAACGACGAGCCATTCGTATCTCGAAGGCCGGCAGGAAGAGCAGAAAAACCAGAAGTGTCAGTACCAAAGTTGGCGTAGTAATCCCAACGAGGGTGATCACTTGTTGGTATGCCTGGGGGAGGACTTCCATTAACTGTACGCTCTGATTTAAGTCTTCTACCTTCGTCTGTGCCTCGCCAACTACTAGTATCAGCTTGTGCTTGACTCACACCAAGATACATTTCCATGATTTTAAATTCATCGTCTGTTGGGATGTGCCAACCTGTCGGGCAAATGCCTTGGACTCCCGGAGTGGTAGATCCATTCATAGCAGCTGCCCAGGTGTAGAGAGAACCGTCGGTAGCACAAATTACTTCACTATTGGAATAACATGATCTTCCTAAACCATTGTCTGAAACTGAAGCGGTGGGGCAAGGAGGGCTACCTCCACCATTAATACAAGTACCGTTTGGTCTAATCTTAGTGTTAAGATTCTCTTTCATCCAACATTGAGATCCAATTTGGACAGTGTTGTAAGCATTGCCATCCAGATCATTGATTATTGTTTGTCCACATTGAAACATGCCTGAAGGAGAGTATGTAACTGTGGTAGAAGTGGTAGCTGGGGAGTTGGGAGCTTGGGTACCAAGACAGGTTGATATAATATAACTTTGTCCTGAATTTACTTGGGTATAGGTATAGTCATTATCCGGACAACCCCCGTCTGTATGAGGAGTAGGGTTATTTGGTACTTTGCCCATATAAACTACTCCACCGGCTTCAAAGGTAGCTCCAGGGGAAAAGTTATCTGCTTCAGGGTATGAGTTATTATTAGCATAATATAGCTCTAGAGCATTAGCCATAGCTTTTAGATCATTTAATCTTTTAGCGTCTCTAGCACTAGTTCTAGAGTTACCTAGGGCTACTACTACTAAAGTAGATAATATACCTATGATGGCTATGACTACTAATAATTCTATTAGGGTGAAGGCTTTTGGTTTATTGGTGTAACCAATTAAGGCGTAAGATGTCTTATTTACTTTATTCTTTAGTAAAAACATAAGGAGATATAACCATAAACTTAATACTATTATAATAACATGAAAAAGGATGATTCGCCAATAGCTGCAAATTGACAAAATAGATAATGTTTAATAGGATATAAGAAATCAAAAAGGTTATAAAATGCGAAAAAAAATAAGACTAATTGTAATAATTGCGGCCTCAATCATTATAATAATAGGCTCATCTACAATATTACCACCTCCCCTAGCTGAGGAGCTTATAAGAACAATAACAGCCTTATCAATAATAACAGCTGTATTGATCTTTAGTTTAATACTAAATGGTGTAGGGTGCATTATAATAACTCTTCCTTATTGTCTATATGATAAAATACGATATAGATACAGAAAGAGCTAAAATTTAAATGAGGATATATTGTCCTCATTTTTTGCTATATATAAAGAAATTTGCTAATATAATAATATAACTGATTATAAAAAGATTATGATTAATCCAAGAAAACCAGCTGGCTTTCATGAATTTCTGCCCCCAGAGCAGTTGTCTTTTGATGCTATGGTGGCTGTTATTAAAGCCTCTTATGAAAGTCACGGTTATACCCCAATTGAAACTCCGGCCTTAGAGTTAGCCGAGGTTTTACACGCCAAAGAAGGTGGGGAAACCGCCAAACAGGGCTACCAGTTTACTAAAGGAGACACTAAGCTAGCTCTGCGTTTTGATCTAACCGTTCCCCTAGCTCGTTATGTAGCCGAACACTACCATGATCTGGCTTTACCTTTTAGAAGATACCAAATCCAAAATGTTTGGAGAGCAGAAAAACCTCAAGCCGGTCGTTACCGACAATTCTATCAGTGCGACATTGATATTATCGGGACAGATAGTGCTACCGCCGACGCAGATATTTTAATTACTATGAACGGAACCATGCAAGCTTTAGGTTTAGAAAAATCTTTAATTAGACTCAATAATCGTCTACTGATGTCTGGACTTATTATTGCCCTTAAAGCAGAAAAAAATAATACGGAAATTCTTAGACTCTTGGATAAAATGGATTCTCAAGGACCCGCTAAACTTAAAAAATCTTTAATAAATATTGGTCTTAATAAAAAACAAGCAGATACTTTAGTTAAGCTCGCCGGCTTAAAAGGTAGTATTGAACAAATTACTAAAGCTTTAAAATCCGAAGATCTTTATAATACAAATATAGACGAAGGACTTGGAAGACTTAGAAGAATTTGTGAACTACTTAAGGCTGCCGGTCTTTCTTCTAAAAATTACCAAATAGATTTAGGTATTGTCCGCGGTTTAGATTACTACACCGGCATGGTTTATGAAATAATTTTAACGGATAAAAAAGAGATAGGTTCGGTTGGTGGTGGAGGAAGATATGATAACTTAATAGGTTATTACAAAAAAGATAATGTTCCAGGTGTAGGTGGTTCCATTGGTTTATCCAGACTCTTTGCCGCCCTCTCCGAAGAAAGTAAAGACGGACAAGGGTGTCCGGCCGATGTTATGGTAACCGCTCTTTCTTCAGATCTTTTACCATATGCCTTTAAAGTAGCCGCCACCTTAAGAGTAACTGGTATTAACGTATTTATTTACCCCAAAGACGGCAAAATAGCTAAACAACTCTCTTACGCGGATAAACTAGGCATTCCCCTAGTAGCGGTCTGCGGAGAAGAGGAAGAGAAAAAAACCAAAGTAACGATTAAAAACTTAGAAACCGGAGAACAAGAAACTGTATCACTTAAACAAGCTGCTAAGTTTTGTAAGAGTTAAGTAATATAACTATTTAAATAAATGAATTGGTTTTTAATTGCTCTCATAGGACCCTTTCTTTGGTGCATAAGTAATTACATAGATAAATATCTTTTAAGTAGCTACTTTAATAAAGTAGGTATCGGAGCTTTGATTATTTTTTCCGCCTTGATAGGTTTAATAGTATCTCCTTTAATATTGTTATTTAAACCGGAGGTTCTTATTATCGGTGGAAATGAAATAATTTGGATGATAACGGCCGGCATTATCTTAATGCTGAGTTTCTTGCTTTATTTATATGCCCTTGATAAAGATGAAGCTTCCATTGTTGCGCCTCTTTTTCAAACCATCCCGATTTTTCTTTATATCCTGGGCTACATTTTTTTAAAAGAAACATTATCATCAATACAGCTATCAGGAGGATTTCTAATTATGATCGGAGGCATTGCTATCGCTTGGAACATTGAACTTCGTAAGCTTAAGGGTTATATATTTTTAATGATGATGGTAGCTTCTTTACTGCTGGCTGCCGAGGGGACCATCTTTAAAGTTATTGCCCTGGAAACTGATTTTTGGACAGTGGTTTTTTGGCAGTATATAGGAGCAACTCTATTTGGAGCCTTACTGCTCTTTATCCCGAATTACCGAAGACAATTTTTCTCTTTATGGAAAAAACATAAAGCCGCTCTACTAAGTATTAATTTTATCAATGAAGCCATAACCACCATCGGAATCCTAACCTTTCGTTTCGCTATGTTGCTGGCACCCTTGGCTTTAGTTCAAATGGTTAACGGGTTTCAGCCGCTTTTCTTATTAGTTATAGGTCTACTTCTAACAAAGTTCTGGCCTAAAATAACTAAAGAAAGAATAGATAAAAAACACCTTATTCATAAACTAACTGCTATTATAATAATGATTGCGGGATCTTTTATGATAAACTTCTAAGAAAGATGAACCTAATTTATTTTTTTAATGCAGTAATTAAACAAAGTACTAAAAATTTCTCTTAATTGTCCTCTCCTTTCCTGACTATCTTGATTAACATTTATATCAATCAGTAAAGCACCTATACATCTTTCGGCCATATTAAAGAAAAAAGCTTTTTTAAAATTACTATCTTGAGCTAGGGTCTTTATCTTAAGATAACCGTTAAACCATTCTTCAAGATGTTTAATCACCTCTTTAGATGATATATCAGGTGAAGACATACTCTGAAAGATCGCCCAAATATGAAAAGTCGTGTCATAGTATTTGGGACGATAAGACCAAAGAAGATTTGACATTAAAATATAATCACCGTTAGGTAAAACAAAAATATCGTCTTTGGTGAGGTGCCCATGCATAAAAGACATAGGCGCAAAAGAAGCCGCTTGTGCGGCTACGATTAAAAACTCTTCTGTTAAGCTAATTTCTTTATTAGTTAAAAATCCTCTACTCTCGGCAATAGATAACCAATGGGAGACCCTTCTGTTTATAAATACCAAAGTACTTGTTTCAGTATCAACAGGTGCCCAAAAAGCCCTATTAAGACAGCCCCTACTGTATTCCTCGTAGAAAGAACAAAAAGAAGCTATCTCATCCTCTTTAAGTGGCCAATTTTTGTAAATTTTTTCGCCTTCAATATATTCGCAAATCAAATAACCATAACCCGTATTTTCTTCCCATTTTTCTCCGGCATAAAAAGCTGGTAACCCAACAACTTGGCTTTGGTTTTGATTATTAAAAGCCTCTATAATATCCACTTCTTGAACTGAAAGTTTGAGAAATTGAATTTTTAAAACAGCTGGTTTTTTCTTCCACTTTCCTTTATAAATAACACTGCCTATTTTATCTTTATCATAAATCTGTCCACGAAAAATCTCCCTTTCAATAATAAAACCAGTTTTAATGGACAAGGCCTCGGTAATCTCTTTAACATACTCATCCGTTCGTGTATAAGAAAAGTACTGCTCAGTTATCTGATTAGACATATAATTATTTCTTAACCACCACCAACTTATCCTTGGAAAACTTACCCAAAGTAACGGTTATGTTGTTAGTGGAGACAGCAAATTCTTCAGCTAAGAAGTTAACCAAAGCTTCATTGGCTTTACCTTTTTCCGGAGCGACTTGCAAATCTATCTTAACCACTCCATCCGCCAAAACAGACTTGACTCTGGTTTGCTTAGCGCTTGCATGAACCTTAACAGCTATGGTTATCTCGCCTTTTGTCTCCAGGGCCTCTTTTAGATCTTCCAGCATAAATTATGGGTTATAAATATTAATTAATGGTTATTAATTTAATTATACTATTATACTACTATACTACTGAGCATGTTCACTAAAGACCAAGGCATTAGGGATAGCTCGTCCCGGACCCAGAAGATAACGATCATTGTACATTAGAGCGGTAGATCCTCCACCGTCCATATTAATGGCATATTCCATACCCAAGGCTTGGCTAACTTGTGCCACCTCAGGTACGGTGGAACGATGGGCTACGATTAGGTAAAGCTTGTTATTAGCATACCCAACAGCGTGCCTGGTTGATTTAACCGTTCTTTGCGACTCATTAACTTCCCAGTCTATTAAATAATTAAGACCATTCTCAATCATACGTGGCTTGTTACCAAAAGCCGCCTGCAAAGTAACTCCGTAATTAAGCTCAAAATCCGCTACTGACTTAAATTCCCTGCTGTCTTTAAAGTAATAGAAACGATTATTGGTATCAAAAGCCATGATTGGTCCGGTGGTCCAATATTTTAACTGATCTTCATTAATGAAAACCCTTTTTAAGGAATTATAAACCGGGAAAAAATAATAATTTCTTTTGGAGGCTGAAGTGTCAAAATAAGTGCCGTTCATGGCGGCAAAACCAAAGCCTTCTTCATAATAATGCGCCAAAGAACGAGCCGGACAACTAGACTGACAATTAGCCGCCGAAGCAGTTAAGGTATGAATTTTTAATTTTGGATTACTTAGATCAATAGTAATAACATCAGTTAAGAAAGAGCCGTAGGTTTCAGTCTGAACAGTTTTTCTTTCATAAGAATGATAAGGACTATTAACATTTGTACCGGCCCGTCTAACGGTAGATAAATCTCTAACCGTAATACCTAAACCAAGTTCTCTCATAATAGCAAAAGCGTCATGGGGACGACCAAGAAAATATTTACGCAAATTAACTGGATTAATATACCAAGCTTCACCGTTTTTCTCCACCTGCAGCACTATGCGTCCAGCTAAAGAACGAGCTAAATCAAGATCTTTTACTTCAGGATCATTAACTGAAGACAAACGGTTAAAGTTAGCTTCATTAATACCTAAGCCAAGCTCTCTCATAATAGCAAAAGCGTCATGGGGACGACCCAAGAAATAACGACGCTTTTCTGTTGGGTTAACATACCAAGCTTCACCGTTTTGTTCCACACTTAAAACAATTCGTCCAGCTAAACGATCTGTTATGGTCTGAGCCCCTGCTGGTCTAATAAAAATAAAAACAGCCGAGAAGATAAAGATTGATAATATATAAAATTTATAATTCATACAATTTTTATTTTAATACAATAATTGAAATTTTAGAATATCCCATGTCGTTTATTGTCGGGATGCCGAGAATTGAACTCGGTCTACACGCACCCGAAGCGTGCGTACTACCGGTATACTACATCCCGGCAAGGATTGTTTTAACAACCCTTAAACTAAGATTTTTATTTATCTCTTAGCTTTTTTCCTTGGCTCCCTTAAACAAGGTATTTAGAGCATAGCTGAAAACAGACAAAATAATACTAAACAAAACCGCAGTCCAAAAACCTTCAACCGTAAAACCTTGGACAACCGAAGAAACCAACATAATTAACAAGGCGTTGATAACAAAAGTAAAAAGACCCAGAGTTAAAATATTTATCGGCAAAGTTAAAAGTACCAAGATTGGACGCAAGACCGCGTTGACCAAGCCTAAGAATAGAGCCGCCCAAAGAGCCGCCCAAAGACCGCTAACGGTAACTGTCGGTAAAAAATAACCAATTAGCATAATACCAACCGTGGCAATTAGCCACTTAATAAGAATATTCATATTTTTAAATTAACTATTAATTAAAGATAAATAAAGATTAAACAAAACCTCTCCCCTATTTCTTGTTAAGCAGTTCGTCATTACGGATAATAAACTTAATGACAAAATATAAGAACACCATGACAATAATAAAGGTTAGGGCCGCACTAAGAATTATGCCGATATCAAAAACCGTACCGTTAATTGTATAACGAAGATCATCAAAAACATCTGGTAGGAAAAACTTAATAGCCGGTGTAAAAACACCCTTAACAAAGGAGTCCACTAAATCTTTGGAGGCTTGAGCTGTAATTACTCCAATAGCCAATCCTAAAACCGAATACTTTCTCATGAACTCAATCAAGCCCTGAGAAAAGCTTTTACCAGTTTTACTTATTTTCTTAACTTGTTCAAACATATAAACAGTTTACCATAAAATCAGAGAGAAAACAAGCAAAACAAACGCCTAACCCAGGTTGACAAAATAATTTCAAACTGCTTGAATTAAGATAACAAAAATCAAAAAGGAGAAAGAGGTGATACAAGCACAAAGCTCTATTTATCCACCGAATATAGGCGGAGAAGTACAAGAAGAAGTTTTTAAAAAAGGACTTCGAGACATTACTGTTTATGGTTACATTTATAACCATAAAGAAGATCAAGAATCCTTTTTTAGTTCTTTAGAAAATGGGCTAAGAGATCCACGCAATAAAGGAACTCTTAATTTTTATAACCAACGCGATAAAGAAATCATCTGGGAACATGCCCCAATGGATGGTTACCGAAATCCCTTTAAAGTGGAATTATCCACTGAAGAGGGGCAAAAAATTAGCTATCATATATATGGAAATCATAAGCTGATTGAACAGATCGAGTATGAGTTTAAATACATGTACTGCCCCGAAAGAAGATCATATGAAGCAATCAGGGTTTTTGGATGTCCTTTGTATATAGAAAAAAATGACGATAAATATTTTAAAATAAAAATCGTCATTACTGATTTATTTGTTTCTCCTATAACCTGTAAAAACAGTATTTTTTCAGATAAAAGGAGTGTTTTAATAGAGTAGAGAATTTAAATCAAAGCGGAATAGTTTAGTTCCGCTTTTTATTTTTAGCTCAATAAGAGAACCATCTTTTTATATAAACCCCCTAGACAACAACTCTTTTAATTAAAGGGTTAAGTCTGGTAACTATTTCGTAGTTAATTGTTTTGTTTAGATCGGCCAGATCCTGGGCTGAAATTGACAGACGACCACTTTTTCCTATTAAAACCACCTGATCTCCCACACTAACATTCTTTATTTTGGTAATATCAAAACAAATCATGGACATGGAAACCCGGCCAACGATCTTAGCCTCTTGTCCATTAATTAACACCCTCCCAACCGAAGATAATGCTCTTGGTAGACCATGCCAGTAACCAACTGGTAAAACCGCTATTTTAGAGCCTGGAGATAATTTTTCAGTTAAATCATAGCCAGTTCGTCCACCCTTGGGTAAATCTTTAATTTGTGCCACTACACTCTTCCATGATAAAACCGGTTTTAATTTTATCTTTTTAGACAAAGATTTTTGGGTTTCTTGAGACGGCCAAAGACCATATAAACCGATACCGACCCGGACCATATTAAAATGACTTTCCGGAAAAATCATAGTACCACCGGTGGCCGCAGCATGTTTAAGAGGTATATTAAAACCAGCTTCTTCAAAAAGCAAAATTACTTTCTTAAACTCTTTAATCTGTCTCTTGGTTTCTCTTAAACTAGACGGATCTTTAGCTGAAGAAAAGTGTGTATAAAGACCTTCAATAATAACCGGTAGATTATATTTTTTAAGATAAGTGATCAAAGCCGGAACTTCTTCAACTAAAAAACCTTGTCTATGCATACCAGTATCTATCTTAAGATGAATTCTTAACGGTCTAGCTAAACTCTTAAGAGATTTAATAGCTTTAAGCGCAGAAAAATCTGCAATGGTTATAGCTATTCGATTTTGGGCAGCTGAAGGAATTTTTTCAGGCAAGGTATACCCCAAAACCAAAATAGAAGACTTAAAACCAGCCTTCCTTAAACTCTCCGCCTCAATTGCCGAATCAACACCCAGCCAGTCTGCTCCCAACTTAACTACCAAATTGGCAAAGTCCAAAAGACCATGTCCATACGCATTAGACTTAACTACAGCCATTAACAAACAAGTCGGCTTAAGAAGACGCCTAAAAGAATTATAATTATTTTTTAGAGCTTGTCTGTCTATCTCAATCCAAGTCCTTAGACCCATAGCCTCTTTTGGTTTCATATTAAGTTTTTAGCTTTTTATTCTTTATAATTAAATAAAGCCATTTTTCATCCCTACCGCGTCGCATATCAATAATCTCAAACATAGAATTTTTAAAGATATCTTTTAGTAACTCTTCGTTGTAATAATAGAAGTATCTTGGATCATCCATTTTTTCCGTTGTTATTTCTTCACCTTCCCCAGCTTTAAGAGAAAGAGCCGCAAAACCCTGATCCTTTAAAATAACCGATATATTGTTAATCATTTTCTTAAAGACTTCTAAAGAAGCGTGCAATAAAACGCCATTAGCAAAGAAGCCATCAAAATTATTAATCCAGTCTTGTCTTGGCTCATCTCTAAAATCAAATTCAAAAGTCGAAAAACCTTCTTTGGATAATCTTTCGAGAGCCTGAGGAATTATATCGGTACAAACGACACTATAACCCTTTTTAACAAAATACCTAGCATCCCGACCTGAAGCCGAACCGATTTCCAAAATCTTAGACCCTAAGGTAAGTTGATTAAGAAAATTATCCATCCAAGCCTTGGGTTCTCCACCTGGCTCAGAAACTGTTTTTTGTAAATATTTATCAAAATTATTACGATAGGTTTCTATTGTTTGTTCATAATGATTATTTTCCATAAACCTATCCTTCAACAATCTCTTTAAGTTTTTCAAGGGCCTTTGGCCACATGTCTTCAAAACTGTCTTGGTATTCATTTGGTATGCCAATCATCTCAATTAATAATTCAGTTTCTCCATTATGATCTACGAAAGTATAGTTTTCAAAAATATTCTCTCCCAAAGTCCAAGGTTTTTTAAGACCATCGTTAATCTCTCCCAAGTGTTCAATTGAGACAAAATCATAGGGCCGGTTTTCAGCAATCCTAGAATACATACCACCCTCTTTCCCATCAGGTCCGGGAGCGAGAAACTCTATCTCACTACCTTGTTCCCAATTACCTTTAAAATAAGAGCCTAGTGAAAAAGCCTCTGTCCATGCCCGATAAGTCTCATCCGAGAGCATAACGTCCCAAACTTTTTGCTTAGGAGCTTTAATTACAATTTTATAGTTAAGAGTTATCATAATATTAAAATTAATTATTAAATTAGTTTATTCTTATAAATAAAATAAACACCTCAACCTATTGAGGTGTTTAATCAACACGACGATATTTAGATGAAACCCCAGTTGAACCTATCTGAGTAACCTTACCATCAGCTTCCAACTCATCCATATAACGAACAACAGTGGCTGAAGAAACTCCAAGGGCTTTACGAATATCAGAATTGGTTAATTCCGGACTAGTTTCAAGTAAAACTAGTATTTTAGACTTATTCTGCTCTTTAACTATAGACTGCTTCAAAAAAAAGGCGGGAGCATCTGGACTGGTTTTTCCTTTATCTACAGCCTTATCTGTATCTATGGTCTTATTCTCTGCCCCAGAAAAAGGCCGCCTAACAACTAAAAAGATAATTAACGCCAAAATGGCAATTATGAGTATGATAAGAAAATATGTCATAAAATAATATTATATAACTAGTATATCATAACTTGGAGATAGTGTGAAATACGTTGACTTAATTAGCGCAATATGATTATATTAGTAAAAAAATCAGCACATGAAAAATAGAAGAAAAAATACTACAATGCCTCGTTGTTATGATTTAACTTTTGAGGCAAACTCTCTTACTCTCTACCTTTCCTTGGAAAAATGGGTTATTGAACCATTAAAAGAGCTGCTCCTAGCGGAAACCAGGTTTAATGAATATTTTTTTAAAGAACATGGTGGAGACAAATCCATCTTCATGGATTTTGCAGTACCAAATAAATCATTTGGTTATAAAAATTCATTCATTTGGCATAAAGAAAATGAACATGAATTTATTTATAAACATCAAATACAACCAATGATAGTACAGGGCGATCAAACTTGTCCAAAATGCGAGGGTACAAAGATTGATAAAGATTCTCACTTTGCTTGTTATACTTGTAGAAAAACTGGTAAAGAATTCATTCACACAGACTACAATATAAATGACTTCATGTTGAGCCTTTATCCGGTGATAAATTCACTGAATAAAGCATTAATTCAAAGTTCTTGTGATAATGAGGGAGAGAAATATTGGAAACCGAAAACTAGAAGAAAGCAAAATATGGCTTTTGATTATACAGATTCTATCGGTATATGTAATTGTAGAATATATGCTTGGATCAGTAATAGTCTAAGAGATTTCACAAAAAAAATGACTGCCGAAGATGACCAAAAGGTTGTTAATGCCATGGGCAAGGTTGAAGGCTTTGTATATTTACGAGAAATCACACCTAGTTATGGATTTGAATTATTTAACTCTGAAGAACACTTAATGTTAAGAGTTCCCGGCAATGCCTGTAGCCTTTCGACAAGGAATCATGGAATAGCTTGGCTAGACTATAATATAGGCATAAATTTATATCCGCATAATATAGACACCAGGTTCCAACAACTCAGCTTCTTAGCTGGTCTGGCAAAAATAAACCATCTATATAAGGATAAGGTTAAAAAATAAGGTTAAAGATGAATAATAATGAAAGATCAGAAACCCGTTAAATCAAACGGGTTTTTTATTTTTCTTTATTTCTTAAATACTCTTTTATCCTCTCTTTATCCTCATTTTCTTTGTCCCCCTTAAAGTATAGTTCAATAAAATCAATACGTTGATCTTCTTCGAAATAGGCATAAATAACCCGCAAAGAGCTTTTGCGTAAGGCCCTACAAGCCAATCTGATTTTGATTATCCTGCACTCTTCATTCTCAGTAAGAAAGGCAGTATGTTTATCTGTTGGTATCGCACAAACACTAAGCGCCAATTGCAGGCGCTTAAAATCTTCCAAAAGTGTTTGATATTTTTTTCTTAGTTTCTTGAAATCATTTTGGAATTTAACTGTCTGATTAAAGCGGATCATCGTCATAACTTCTTACAGAATGTTTATGGTCACGATAAAATACCATTTCATACTCTAATTGATTACCGTTCTCTTTGGCCGCCTTCCATGGCATGTCCTCGTGAGAATAATCACTAATCTCATTGGCACTCATATGTGCCAAACGATTAAGCTCTTCATCAATATGCTCTAATTCTTGTGCCGACAAAACCGAAAGGTCCGCCTTACGACGAGGTAAATACTTCTTTTGTTCATAGGTAAAATATGAACTTTTAACTTTCTCTATCTCACCTTTTTTAATCATTCTCTCTGTTATAGCTTTAAACTCCAAGGGTGTCGGACCATAGGTATTACGGGTATAGGTAGCTCCCATAAGTTGTTCTTCATATTTTTCGTAGTAATCAAAGTCAATAAAATAAAGTAACTTATATAAAACAGTTTCACCAATATTCGCTCGCGCACCAACACGTTCTAGTATATAAAGTAATACTTCGGTAAATTTTTTAACATTTTTTTGTGGAACATCTATTCGTATATCCGGTTTTTTTAACCTCTCTTTATCTAATTCTTTTTCCAAATGTACCACCGGTTGTTTTGGAGCACATTGTTCCAAAAGATTTTGCAATGACATATCAAAAAGAGCCGCCAGCTTTTTTGCTTCGGAAATAGTCAGCTCTCGTTCCCCTCGTTCAATTTGCATATAAGTGGGACGAGACATACTAAGCACTGAGGCTAAATACTCCTGAGTCATATTCTGCTTAGTGCGTTGTTGTTGTATAAATTTTCCAAACATATTATATAGATATTTATATAGAAAATATAATATTAACCTCACTTAAGAGACATAATACTAAATTAATACCAATAACTTATGTTTTCATAATATATTATGTAAATTTATTTGTCAATAGCAATGTAAAGAAAACTATACATAAACCCTACTTGGGTTTAAAATGCATTAAATCAACTAATACTACTTTTACTTAGAAACAAAAACAATAAGCTATAATTCTTTTTAAAATAATCACCTCTCTTTGACTCCTTAGCCCTTATTTGCTATAATATTATATAAGATACCTTTAAGTAGAGAGCTTATTATATATACCTTTATAGATTCCTTTACTTTAAGAGATTTAAAACCTAAAAGATTTTCAATAACAAGGGTGGTCGACCCTGTTTCTAATTACTTAATCTTATTTTATGCAAATAAATTGGAGAATATGGGTGCCAGTTTTAATAGCACTTTTAATAATCGCTTCTTTTCTTATTGTTAAATATAGCCAAGAAGAAGAGATTGTTAGTGATCAGCGCCCAGCTTTTTTGGAAGAACCTTCTGATACAGCATATTCTTTTGAAGAAGATAATGTGCCTGTTTCCGGTGATGTTGATGATGCCACAGAGTCAATCCTTATTGAAGCCTCAGATGATGAGGTCTTCTTCTCTGAATCGTCATCAGATGCCGACTTAATCTTTAATGACAGTCAACTAATTAACGATATCAACCAATCATATGATGAAAATGATTTTTAATAACAAAACAATTAGCCGTTCGGTTTCGTTACTGATTGTTTTTTCTGTCCTTATCCCCTTCTCTTTATCGGCGCAAAGAAACAGTATTTCACCATCAACTGTTCAGGGCGTTAAGAATGTTGAAACATCAAGAACAACTCCCGTAAGAGCTAACGAAGCACGAGAAACAAGGCCATCCGAAACTGTGAGACAAGACAATGCCACTATCAATACACGTACCAATGCGCAATCTTTTTGCTCTACTTTGGAAGAAAGATTTTCTTCGTTTGAAAAGAGAGTATCAAATAATGAAGCAAGAGTAGCTAAAAAACATGAAGAAATAAACTCAAAGATTCAAACTCGCTTAGATGAGAGATTGTCCTTAGTTGCCCAAAAAAGAGATGAGCGTCAAGAACGAAGACAAGAACATTACATCGCTTTAATGAAAAGAGCCTCCACTGATCAACAAAAAGCAGCGGTCGCGGCTTTTAAAGCCTCAGTTGAAGAAGCTGTAATTACAAGACAGACAGCTCTTGATAAAGCGGTGGAAGTTTTTCATGCAGAAATTATTGCCGCTTCGCAAGCACGCCAAACTGCCATGGATTCAGCGATTAATGCTTTTAAAAGTGCTCAAGAAGCAGCCTTTTTAAAAGTTAAAAATAACTGTACGGATGAAGTAGATAGAGAGAGTTTAATGAGAGAGTTTAGAGAAGATATGAAAGTGGCTCGTGAAGAATTTATGAAAAGCCAAGAAGCCTTAAATACTAAACAAGAAGTATTAACACAAGCTCGTGAAAAAAGAAAGGAATCTGTTGACCGGGCTATTGAAAACTTCAAACAAGCCGTCCAAGAAGCTCGCGAAGAACTTAAACAAGCTCTTAATAATCAATAAACTATAAAGTTAGCTTTATTAGATTAAACTAAAAAAACAACACCCCTTCCTCTTTAAGAGGAGGGGGTGTTTTAAATAAGATCGTTTTATCTACTACTTTTTCTCCTTAAGCTCTACTCTCTCTATCTTAACACTTTGGACAGGATTATCTCTTTCATCTGTTGGCAAAGCCTCTATTTTATCCACTACTTCCATACCAGAGACTACTTCTCCAAAATTAGTATGCTTACCATCCAACCAAGGAGTTGACTCGGCAGTAACGATAAAGAACTGTGAACCATTGGTACTTGGTCCTGAATTAGCCATAGCCAAAGAACCTTTAACCAAAGGACGATTATTAATCTCATCAGCAAAACTATAGCCAGGGCCACCCATACCATGAGTAGCTCTATCCGCATTCTTAGAATTTGGATCTCCTCCTTGGATCATAAAATTTTTAATCACTCGGTGAAAAATAGTGTTGTCATAAAAACCGCCTTGCGCCAAAGTTAAAAAGTTCGCGGCTGTTACTGGATTTTCTTCATAAAACTCCACTTCAATTTCTCCGAGGTTGGTTACTATAACCACTCCACTATATTGTTCGGCCAAAGCCAAATTTATCTCATTGGGTACATTCATATTTTGTTGATTAATTTCATTAGTTTCTTCAACTAAAGACGGTAAAGCTTCCTGCGTACCGCTTTCGTTAAAAGAATAAGTTTTTTGTTTAGTGCCGCAACCGGCTAGTATAAAAACCGCTAGAACCAAGGTACTTGACAAAAGCCAAGCTTTTTTATTTTCTCTTATCTTCATATTTATATGGTTAAAAATTAATAATAATCTTTTATATTTTAAACAAACTTACAACTTTAGGCAACCCTATGCTCTTTTTTTATCTCCCGGTCTTCTTCTTCTCTTTTTTCTTCAATCACTTCCTTAGCTCTTTGTCGTAATTCCGCCAGATCATACTGATTAAGTTCAAGACAACGACGACTAAGATAATCTTCGGTATTTAACTCCGGATTTTCAATCACCTCAGCTAACAAAACATCTAAAATTGCTCCAATCTTTGGTCCTGGCTCGGTCTTTAATATTTCCATTACCCCTTCTCCATTAATTTTTAACATTTTAACTGAGGTGGGGTCATGCCTTACCTTATCCATCATATAACGCAAATGTCTGAGTTTGTAAGGCATGGCTTTTGGTACGCCAGAGCCAAGCCTATCTGCTACTCGCAGATCAATTAAATCGGAAAGATTTTCCTCCCCCACCTTACGAATTAAACGACGAACCGAGGCGGCTGTTACTTCTCCGACATTGTAATAAAACATATGGTGTCTAACCAGATTAACCACCCTTTCACTATCTTTCGTGGAAAAACGTAAACGTTTCATAATTTTAGCTACCATTTTTGCACCAACCATTTCATGATTATAAAAAGTGGCGGAATTATTAATTATCTTTTTAGTTCGTGGTTTGCCAATATCATGAAATAAGGCGGCTAGTCTAACTTGCCACTCTAAACTGGGGCAATATTTAAGAGCCGAAAGATTGTGATCAAAAACGTTTAGGCGATGATGATGATTTTGTGCCATACCCACACCTTCTTGCAGTTCTGGAATAATATATTGTAAAAGATTAAGCTCATAAAGCTTTCTAAGACCCTCGGCTGGTCGCTCGGAAGATAAAAGACCTATTAACTCATCGCGTACTCTTTCTTTGGCCACAAACTTAAGACTACCAGCCAACTTAATAATCCCTCGTTCGGTTTTGGGTTCAATAACAAAATCTGCCTGGCAAAAAAAACGCACTGCTCGCAGCATCCGTAAAGCATCTTCTTTAAAACGATCTTCAGGCTCTCCAATAGCCCGAATAATCTTTTTGGATAAATCTTTTTGTCCACCAAAAAGGTCAACCATCTCACCCTTTAAAGGTAGAGCTAGTGCGTTAATGGTGAAATCACGTCGGCTTAAATCAGCTTCCAATTTATCCTCAAACTTTATTTCATCCGGGCGACGATGATCCGAATAGCCTTGCTCGCTGCGGTAGGTGGTAACTTCCACTACATCATAGGCTTGTCCGTCTTCATTTCTAATAGGGACAAGAACAGTACCAAAACGGTTCTCATTTTTAGCTTCCGGTAAAATATCCAACATCTTCTCCGGACGAGCGTTAGTGGTAATATCCCAGTCTGAAGGATCAAGACCACGACAAAGATCTCTCACACAACCCCCAACCGCGTAAGCTTCAAAACCGGCTTGTTCAAGCCGGCTCATAATATCAACAACATAAGGAGGGATTTTTTCAACCATATAATTAACGATAAAGAAAATTCTTTAGGGGGATAATAAAACCCTTTTCTATTCTAACACCTTCTTTTTCTAAAAGCTTAACCTTACGACCGCTACCATCGGCAAAACCTCCCACTCGTCCATCCGAACAAACCACCCGATGACAAGGCACCTTAGGCCAATAAGGGTTCTTGTTAAGAGCATTACCCACCGCTCTGGCGGCTTTGGGTTTATTTAAGGCTTTAGCTAAAGAAGCATAAGTCATAACCCTCCCGCGAGGAATTTTAGTGGCCATCTTCCAGACAGCTAAAGTAAAGCTTGGAAAGATTTTTGGTAAAGAAGACTTGGGCATATAAAACAAACAATTCAAAACAAGAGTAAAAAATAATCTTTTAATAACCTATAACTTCCTTTAACTCCCTTAAGTTATAACTTACTTAGTTATAAAAGACCCTACAAAAAACCACCGTAAATGGCTCTAATTTGCTCAAAAAAAGAAGGCAGATAAAGCGCAGCAGCAATTAAAGGAATAAGAATAACCACTAGTTTTACTACCGCAAAAATCTTAGCCCATCTAATATAACGGCTAATTTTCTTAACAGTTTCATGGGTTTCCTCAAGGAGGATAGTATTTCTTTCCAAAAGATTCTTTAGTTCTTCGTCCATATAGGTTATTTTAAGATAAATTAAAGGGATAATTAAGACTAAGGGATATATTATAAGAGTACAACATCGCCCTAAAGGATGCAACCTTAGACAAGAGCCCCATGGGACACCATGGAAGGTAATATAAAAGCCGCCGGGGCTTTTACCAAAGCGGCTTCTACGTCAGCCTTTAAAGAACTATTTTATCTTTCGGCCGACAAGCAAGGGGTATATTTAGGAACTCATCGCTATTATCTTTCTTTTTTTGTTATTTACTACATTTTTCTTCTACTTTTCTTTTTTCTCTTTTTCTTTCTTCGCCTTACCGACAGCTTTAACTTTCTTAGCTATCAGCTTGTTAAGTTCCCGTTTAAAGCTCTGTACATCCTTAAAGGACTGGTAAACGGAAGCAAAACGAATGTAGGCCACCTGATCAATTTTCTTAAGTTGCTTCATAACAATCTGGCCCACTTGATCGGACAGGATTTCGTTTTTACGCAAAATCTGTAAATCCCGTTCAATCAGGTGTATCAGACGCTTAAATTTTTCTTCAACAATCGGTCGCTTCTCTAGGGCTCTTTTAATACCTTTAATAAGCTTTTCCCGGCTATAATTCTCTTTATGACCGTTACGTTTAACAATAGTTACATCCAAAATTTCCATTTCTTCATAAGTGGAAAAACGAAAACCGCATTTTAGGCACTCTCGTCGGCGACGAATGGATAAACCATCTGTTGCAGCTCGGGAATCAACCACTTTAGTGTCTTGAAAATAACAAACCGGACATTTCATAATACAAAAAACACCCCGGACGGGCCGTTAGGCTCGCTTAAGAGTGTTTTGGTTGTTGAATAAAATTTTAAACACGTATTTGGAAGACACAACATCTAGTGGTTGTTGATTACAGTTTAGCACAATGAAAAGTTTTGTCAAGAGAAAAAATATGAAGAAAGCCAGAAACTATCCCTCCTCTTTTTTAATATATTTTTTGCCCTTGCCTAGTTCTTTTGGCCAATAGGTTTGTTCTTCTTGGTAGTTATGATTCGGGCTGTATTTATAACCATCACCATAACCCAAGTCTTTCATTAAATCAGTTGAGGCGTTACGAAGATGGAGAGGTACCCCGTAATTAGAGGTGGCTTCAGCATCTTTAGCTGCGGCTTGGTAACCCATATAAAGAGCATTGGATTTTTTACAACGAGCCAAATAAACAACCAGTTGAGCTAAAATAACCGAACACTCCGGCATTCCAATAAAAGCACATCCCCGATAGGCGGCCACTGCTTGTTCAAGAGCGCGAGAATTAGCTAATCCCACATCTTCTGAAGCAAAACGTACTAAGCGCCTAGCTACATAAAGTGGATCTTCTCCGGCTTCAAGCATTCTAGCTAACCAATACAAAGCCGCGTTCTCGTCCGAGCCTCTAAGTGATTTATGCAGAGCCGAAATAGCGTTATAGTGTTCTTCTCCAGCCTTATTATAAAGTAGATGAGACTTCTGGGCAGCGGTCTTAATAATTTCTGTGGTTATCTTTTTATCTAAAAGAGCGGAAGCTTCCAAAATATTTAAGGCCGCCCGAGCATCGCCTTGACTTAAATTAATTAAAAGCTCCAAGGCTTCATCTTCCATTGAAACCTTATTTTCTCCCAAACCTCTTTCCTTGTCCGTAAGAGCTCTTTTAATGATCTCCCGCAAAGCCTCTTGGGACAGGGTCTTTAAAACAATCACCCGACAACGAGAGAGTAAAGCACTTCTTAACTCAAAACTTGGGTTCTCGGTAGTAGCCCCGATTAAAATAATGTCCCCACCTTCTAAATGTGGTAATAGGGCATCTTGTTGCGCCTTATTCCAACGATGAATTTCGTCAATAAAAAGAATTGTTCTTTGTTCCAATAACTTATTCTCTCTGGCTCTGCCCAATGCCCGACGTAGATCAGCTACTCCTTCTGTAACGGCCGAGAAACGAATAAAATCCGCCTTAATTTTAGAAGCTAAAAGCAAAGCTAGGGTAGTCTTCCCAGAACCCGGTGGACCCCAAAAGATAAGTGAAGGTAACTGTTCGGCCACTAAAGCCCGACGCAATAAAGAATTATCTTTAATTAACTCATCTTGTCCAAAAAAATCTTCAAACTCTACCGGACGCAGACGATCCGCTAAAGGGGCGTTATTATTTATCTTGTAATCTTTTTCGGACATATTATTATTTAATTAAACTTTATTTATATTTATTAATTCCTCTCTATTTTTTATCATAGCCTATTTATTGCATAAAATATTTATTGCATGAACTATTTATTATTATTTATTATCTTCAACCACTTCTTTAAAAATTTCCAGATAAGCTTCAGCGGTTTTTTGCCAAGTAAATAAAGCAGCCTGTTTAATTCCCTTTTGGGATAAATCGTTTTTAAGATCATCGTCAGTTAAGACCAAGCTAATTGCCTCAGCCAGCTCGGAAGAATTATCCGGATTAATAAGAATCGCGGCTTGTCCAAGAATCTCAGGCAAAGAAGAAACAGCCGAAGCTATGGTCGGCAAACCACAAGCCATAGCTTCAAGTGGTGGAAAGCCAAAGCCTTCATAAAAAGAAGGATAAACAAAAAGTTGAGCCGCGTTATAAAGTGCCGGTTTATCTGCTCGGTCAACATAATCTAAAAAAACAATGTCCTTATGATAAGGTGAAGCTTGAGCCGCCTTAATAATCGGTCGCCATTTCCAACCACGTCCACCAGCTAAAACCAGTTGTCCGTTAGAGAAAACTCCTCTCTTCTTTATCTGCTCAAAAGCCGCAATTAGACATAAAAGATTTTTTCTTGGCTCTAGGGTACCGAGGGATAAGATAAAGGGCGCTTTAAGCCCATAGCGCTCACGCACAGCTACAATTTTTTTATCTTCTTTGTCCATTGGATGATAAGTTTCATCCACCCCAGAATAAACAGTAACAACCTTTTCCGGAGGCAAACCGCAAAGTTCAAGTAAATCAAGCCTAGTCTGTTCAGAAACCGCCACCACTTTTTGACAAGACATTAAAATCTTCTTAACCCTTAAAAACTTATGCCAAAGATTTTTCTTAAAATTGAAAAATTCACTAAAACGCAGAAAGGAAACATCATGGACAGTTATAACCTTAGGTAAAGATTTTGAAGAAGCGGAAAAATTAAAGTGCGGTAAATATAGAAGATCAAAAGAAACAGGCGATTGTCTATCATAAAGCGGCAAGAGCTTATCCAAGAACGGACGATTAAAAACCCACCACAAACCGTTTAAAACCTTATTAGGCCAAGGCAGGCGAGTAATCTTAAGCGGCTGAGAAAAACTTGGTAAATGGTGAGATAGATCATGAAAAGAAGTATACAACCCCTGGTAATTATTTGCTTGGTCAAGTATCAATAAATGCCGAACCAACTGAAGGTTGAATTCGGCCACACCACTGTAATATTTATCCGTCAGAGGACGAAGATCAAGCAGAATATTCATTGTCTTGGCAAAATTTCGGATACTCTCTATCAATAACCTCTTTAATTTCTTTTTTAAATCTCTCGGCTGAGAATTTCTCAGCTTCTTGTCTAATAACTTGAGGATTAAAGACGAGAGTGTCAAATTTATCCAAAATACTGCCAAGTGCCTCCGGACTTTGTTCATCAAAAAAGAGACCACTTAGGTTCTCAGTAACTGTTTCAGTCGCCCCACCGCGACGATAGGCAATAACCGGCCGGCCACAAGCCATAGCTTCAACCACCGTAATACCAAAATCTTCTTCTTGTGGATTAATAAAAGCCAAACAGTTCTTATAAAGCTCGGCCTTGGTTGCCTCGTCCACTCTACCTAAAAATTCTATATTATCAGCTCCTTGGGCCAAAGCCTTAAGCCGTCCTTCATCAACACCGCTACCGAAAATCTTTAAACGCTTAGTTGAGCCTAAAAAGGCTTTAATAACAATATCCACTCTCTTATAAGGCGCCAGTCGTCCGCCAATTAAAAAATAATCTCCAGGCTTATCCGCCACCGAGAAACGTTCCAGCTCCACCGGCGGATAAATAACCTGACTCTTGCGCTTATAATACTTAGAGATTCTTTTTTGAACGGTTAGGGAGTTGGCCAAATAATAATCCACTCGCTCAGCGGCTTGCCTGTCCCAAAGACGAATATAGTTTAAGACCAAAGAAATGATTTTTTTAAAATATTTATTATACCTAAGTTCTTCAATATATTGATGACTGTAATCCCAAAGATACCTGGTTGGGGTATGACAATAGCAAAGATGGAAAGTTTTAGTACTGGTAATTACCCCTTTGGCAAAAGCACTAGCATCCGAGATAACCAAGTCGTATTTATTTAAATTAAAAAATTCTACCGCCATGGGCATAAAGGGCATGTACCACTGATAATGTTTAACTCCTCCAGGTAGACGTTGAATAACCGAGGTATGAATTTTCTTATCCTTATAATGCTTAGCTACATTATTTGGCTCATAAAGCAAAGTATATATAGAGGCCTCAGGAAACATCTCGCAAAGAACTTGTAAAACCTTTTCGGCGCCTCCGTCTTGGGCTAGATGATCATGAATCAAAGCAATTTTCATAAATTAAAATTATTCGGTCTGTCTCGGACGTATTACTGCCCAAGGTGTTTTTAACAAAATAAAGAGGTCAGAAAGAATAGACCAGTTTTCAATATAATAAACATCTAAACGAACTTCTTCCTCAAAAGACAAATCACTACGACCGGAAACTTGCGTTAAACCGGTAATACCAGGCTTAATGGTTAAAACTTTTTTATGTCTGCCTTCGTATTTAGCAACTTCTTCGGGTAAATGCGGACGTGGGCCAACCAAGCTCATTGAACCCACAAAGACCAAGAATAATTCTGGTAATTCATCCAAACTAAAACGACGAATAAAACGCCCGACTCTGGTTACCCTGGGGTCATCTTTAATTTTAACCATTGGTCCGTCTTTACGCAAGTTTCTATCAGCCAACTCAGTATAACGCAAACTATTGGTTTTAACCAACATGGAACGAAACTTAAGATAACGGAATTTCTTTTCTCCCTGTCCGACTCTATATAAAGGAGAACCATCATCCAACTCGGAAAAGAAGACCGGACCGCGTGAATCAAGCTTAATGGCTAAGGCGACCAGTAACATAATCGGAGAAACCAGAATAATTAAAAAGAAGGAACCAATAATATCCATTAAACGCTTAGCTACTCTACCCCAACCATCTAAAGGAGTTTTTTTAACCTCAACAATCGGGATACCTTCAAGTTCGTCTACTTGAATACGTAAAGACTTAGCCTCTAAAAGATCGGCAGCGTATTTAAAAACAATATGATGCTCATCAGCAAAGTCAAAAAGTCTCAACCAATCCGCTTTAGATAAATTGGGATCAGCCTGAATAACTTCATCCACTTCTTGAATCCTTAAAAATTCCTCGAAGTCGGTTGCTTCCTCACTACCAAAACAATCATAACGTTTAACTACCGTAAAGCCCAAATTCTTTTTAACAGAAAATTGTCTAACCAATCTGTCCGCTGTTTGACTATTCCCGATAATTACCACTCGGTAACGCCCGAATCCGTGGCTTCGCAAAAAACGACGAAGCCAAGTCATTAAAGCTCTACCTAAGCTAACATAAATAATAGCCAACAACCAACCGGCTAAAACGATAAAACGAGAAGAAAAAAGTTCACGGTTAAAGAAAATGAAAATAACCACCGCCACGAATCCCAAAGAACATCCGAGAACCACTTTACGAAATTCACTTTTAAGACTACCAATCTCACGAAGATTATAAAGTCCGGCAAAACTAAAAATCACCAACCAAGCCAAGGCGATGATTAAAACAATATGAAGATAATTAAAAAAAGCCAGATCAGCAATCACTGGACGAAGTTCGGTAGAAATGTCCGACAAACGAAGATAGTAGGCAGACAAACCGGCCGCCACTACCATTAAAAAATCAACCGGTAATAAAATAACAGATAATAATAAATCTTGTTTTTTCATAAACTTGTATTTATATCTTGTTTCTTATATCTCTTATCTTTAATCTATGTCTTAACATTAATCTCTATCTTAATCTTAATACTTTTACCTTATAAAGAAATAATCGCCGGGTAAGCGATAAGCCGGATTCTGTCCCACTGCTTTTTTGATTAAACAGCGAGGACGGCCATCTGTCTTGATCCGCAATTACTTACGGATTCCAGCGAGCTACGTTCCTCTTTTGAAATTTTCAAAAGGTTTGCTCTTGCTCCAGGCAGGGTTTACCACGTCATCCCGTCACCGGGAGACGAAGATCGTAGTCTTAACGACACCGATCAACTTTTCACCTTTCTCTTGAAAAAATTTTTCAAGATAGTATTGTCTCTGTGGCACTTTCCCTGGGATTACTCCCGGTGGGCGTTACCCACTGCCCTTTTTCCGGAGTCCGGACTTTCCTCTTAACCTGTTTTTATTAAATCAGGCCAAGCGACCGTCTGCTTACCAAGCGCTTATCTCATTACAAGGGTATAATATAGGATAGACAAAAATTAAGAAAAAGTCAATGAAAAAATTGGAAAAATAAACTGTAAAAATAGTGTTTTTAAGAAGAAAATAAAGAAGAATAAACAACAAAAAGGCTTAAAAAACAAAAGAAAATAACCCTATTTACCCTATTATTTAATTATATCATATATAATAGAAAAAGTCAAGGGGCAGTGTAGGAAGCTCTATGAAAAAGTTTTTTAAAACTTAATTCTTAATTTCATATATAGCCTCTATTTCTTCGGCAGATAAAACCCTATTATAAATACGTACATCATCAATTAAACCGTTCATCCTATAATGTATAGAGCCATCACTACCGATTCTTGGAGAACTTGGAAAAACCACAGCTCCGGCATTGGTTGTATTAGCTACACCATTTATATACCACTGAGATAAACTGTTTTCATAAACATAAGCTATGTGATGATATTGACCTCTAGGCATTAAACTATCGGAAAAATGACTACCAGCTCCAACTTGAGCCAACATTCTTCTTCCGCCACTCAGGCTATCAGAAACTGTATACAATAATCTCCCCGATGTAAAACTATTATAACCAGTTGCCCCTGTTAAACTATCTCCATCACCTCTAATCCAACCCATGATCGTGAAGCTTGTCATAGAACCTATATTGGGAAGCTGAACATAATCATCAAGGCCGTTAAAATATGCCGCATAAGTGCCCGCCTTTCCTTCTCCATATCTATTTACAGAAGTTCCGTTCCACGTACCATGATAACCATTACCACTGGAATCCAAGGCCACCTCCCCACTCCCTTCATTAAACTGCCACCAGCCACGCAAACCAAAATTACCTATTCCTCCCTGAGAAGTAGCGGTATTAATACCAGCTTTAACAGAACCAACATCTGAACCCAAGCAAAAGCCCATAGCGTATGATGTTCCACTTGCATTAACTGCATATGAATAATCACTATCTGGACAATCTCCATCCGTTCTTGGAGTTGGGTTATTAGGTACTTTACTTATATAGATTATATCATTGGCTTCTAAGGGTTGTCCCGGAGTAATAGATGCTGGATATTGATTATTATTAGCATAGTATAACTCCAAAGCATTAGCCATAGCCTTTAGATCATTCAGTCTTTTAGAATCTCTTGCTTTAGCTCGTGAATTACCAAGCGATACTATGACTAAAGTAGCTAATATGCCAATGATCGCAATTACAACAAGGAGTTCTATGAGGGTGAAGGCTTTTGCGCTCAGCTTCACCGATTTTTGGATGGTAAAATTTTTAAGTGTCATATTTTTCATATATATCTATAGTACAAAACGGTCTTTAGTGGCATTGTAATTTTGGAGAATTTCAGATGCGGTAAGTTCTCGATTGTATATTGAGGTTTGATAAATATTACCGTTAAGCGAACCTTGTGTTGCTGGGCGTCTTTTTCCCATCCAAGTTGTTTCATTTGAAATAGTTGTATCTGTTAAATTATTTCCTACAACAACATTATCTTTTAGTATTGAATTAATATATAATTTAACTCCGCTAGCATCTGAACTACCGTCATAACTAACGGACACAAATAAAAATTTATTAAGTTCAGATATATCAACATCACGTACGCCAATAAAATTAGTATTAACAGTATTTCTGAAAAAGAAGGTTAAATTACCGTTTGAAGAAATCGCAAACTGATACCCCCTGTATGAACCATTCTCATTATTTATAATCTGACTATTAGTAGATTTAACTAACACCCATGATGATAGTGTAAAAGCATCTGTTCTATCAAATTGAATTTGATTAGATAGGTTTATATAATCATTCACCCCGTCAAAGACAATACTACCTCCATTATCACTATTAAATATTGGTCCATCTATGAGGGTGCCGTGATTATTACTTCCACTCAAATCATACCAAGTATTACCAAAACCAGGATAAGAAGCTGGGTTAGAAGCATCTAAGTAAAGAACAAGACCATTAGTCGCACCGATAGACTGTAGTCCTGAATTATTAGTAACACTTACTCCTCCTGCTATTAAGTTGCCTTGACTAGATCCTATGCAACTGATAACTGAATAGCTTTGAGGTGAATTGGAAAGATATCTATATTCTTCATCTGGACAATTACCGTCTGTGTAAGGAGTTGGGTTATTAGGTACTTTACTCATGTAGACTATTCCACCTGCTTCTAGAGGTTGTCCTGGAGTAATAGATGCTGGGTATTGATTATTATTAGCATAATATAGCTCCAGGGCATTAGCCATAGCTTTTAAATCATTTAATCTTTTAGCGTCTCTAGCGCTAGATCTTGAATTACCTAGAGCTACTATAACTAAAGTGGATAATACGCCTATGATAGCTATGACTACTAGGAGTTCTATTAGAGTAAAAGCTTTTTTATTTTGACGATATATCATAGGGTTATTGAAGATAACAGTATTGTTTTCATTATAACACAGTTTTTTTGATTATTATGCTTATAGCTTAATATTATGAGCTAATATAATATAAGGCTTAAATTAAGCCTTATAAAATATAAAAAATAATCTTTAACCAATGAAGCTTCCTAACTCTAAAAGCTTAGAAAGATTATCTTCTTTAGCTCTTTTATTCTTTCTCTTAAAACCACATTGTACACAACGATAAACAATAATCCAGTCTTCTCCCTTGTTCTCCAAAAAAATCGGCTCCATTAAACCTTGGCAAATCTCTTGCCTGTCTCCGGGATTAATATCAACATGCTTACTCCATAAGCAGTGTGGACAATGGTTAGTATAACCATTACCCTTAACAAAAGCTTGGCAATGCTCACAAGTAAAGTCTTCAATCTTTCTTTGGAATTTTTTTAACATGAGTTTATACCTTCCAAGCTAAACTTAATTTTTTAAATGCCCCTGGCCTCTCCCTGACCATCCGCCGGTGTCCGTGGTTTCTTGCCGGACAAAAGACGACGCTTAACCGCGCTCCAAAGCTCCGAAGCTTCTTCAACATGTAAAAGAGAACAAACCCCTAAATAAACAACTAAGCCGAAAATTCCGGCCGCCCCACCCTGTAACAAAACTCCCCAAAAACGAGTCATGTCAGCGATCGGCCAAACCAAAAGCTTCATGGCTTGAATAGCTACCGCGGCAAACAAAGCAGCCACTGAATATTTTAAAATTGCCATAATAATGTTTTTTTCATCCAAGCCTCCCAAATTATGCCTTAAGAAAATAAAGAGTAATAAGAATTGCACTATGGCACTTAAAGAGAAAGCCAAAGCTAAGCCGGCTACACCTAAAGACGGCGCCAACCACCAGGCTAAAAAGATATTAAGCAGTACCGAAAAAAGAGCGGTATAAAAAGGAGTCTTGGCGTCCTGTCTGGCATAGAAGGCTCTTACCACTAAAGGCAAAGCCGCTTGAGCAAAAAGCGAGATTGAGAAAAAGGCCAGAGTATCAATAGTTAAGATAGTAGCTTGCCAATCAAACTCACCAGAACCTAAAATTAAACGAACCAACTGGGCCCTTAAACTCAACATAATAACTGTTACCGGAATAATGAAAAACATTATCTGCCTAAGGGTTTTGGCAAAATAATAAATAAAACGACTTGTCCCAACAGTGGAAGATAAAGCCGGGAAAGCGGCGATCGCAAAAGAGATACCAAATATTCCCACCGGAAAAGATTGTAAATTATTAGCCAAGTTAAAAACAGATAAAGAGCCTGACACCATAGTGGAAGCAATGGCTGTAATAACAATTAAATTAATTTGTGAAACCGCCAAGGCCATAACTCGCGGTGTCATTAAAGCAAAAACCGAACGCATGGTCTTATCTTTAAAATCTATAATCGCCCGATAAGCAAAGCCCAAACGATAGAAAGTTGGGAGCTGAACTAAAACATGAGCTGCTGAACCAATGGCCACTCCCCAAGCTAAACCGCTAATACCATATTGTGGAACCAAATAAAGCGCTCCGAAGATAATACCGAAATTATAAAAAATAGGAGAAAGAGAATAAGCAAAAAACCGACGATAAGATTGTAAAACACTACCCACAATACTGGAAAGACCCAATAAGAAAGGCGAGATAAACATAATCCTGGTTAAGGAAGTTACTGTGTCAGCCGCTTCTCCGGTAAAACCCGGAGCCACTAACTTGGTAATCCAAGGAGCCAACCAAACACCGATAACGCAAATAAATAAAAGCGCTACCGACATGGTATTTAAAATATTGTTAGATAAACGCCAAGCTTCTTTGTCTTGCTTATGAGCCAATAATTTGGAAAAAACCGGAATAAAACCGGCAGACAAAGCGCCTAAAACTAAAATATTAAAAATAAGGTCAGGTAAACGAAAAGCTGCATAGTAAATATCCAGTGTCTCTCCCGCACCAAAAGAGCCGGCTAAAATTCTGTCCCTAACCACTCCTAAAACTCTACTCACTACTGATAAAGAAGCAATCACCACCGCCGCACCGGCTACGGTTTCCGCGGCGCCGAATAAATTGGCTAATCTTTTTTTTACAAAACCTATCATAATTTTAAAAACTTTAAATAAAACTTTTACCGTTCATACTAGATGGCACAGGCAAGCGCAACATACTTAAAATCGTCGGGGCAATATCTATTAAGGTACCAGTCGGTTGCAAAATACTCAAATCCCCTCCCAAAGGTTCTGGTAAAGACAGCTGCCTACCTTCAAATTCTTCGGCAATAATCAAAAAAGGCACTGGATTAACCGTATGAGCCGATCTACCGCCGGTTAAATCAACGGTCCGTTCGGCTATACCGTGACTGGAAGTAATTAAAGCAGCTCCACCAGCATCTAAAAGATGGCGAATAATCTTCTTTAAAGCTTCATCAACCGCCAAAATCTCTGTCTTGGTTTTTTCAATATCTCCGCTATGGGCCGCTCGGTCTACCGAAGAAAAAGCTATAGCCATAAAATCATAGGCTCCGATATCTATAGCCTCAACTGCCGCCTTAGCTATTTTATCTGGATCACTCATAAAATTTTCTTGGTCTAAAGGTAAAAGTAAACTCTCAAGACCGCTTATAAAATCTGTTCTCCCATCATCAAAAAACTCGGTAACCACCGAATAACTCTCGCTATCACCCAACCTAATCTGTTTTAAACCAGCCTCAGCCAAGACAGTGCCGAGACAAGCTCTAGTTTCTTCACTAATTTCAGTTACTATAGAACGGTTCTTATCAGTACCTCTTAAATAAAAAATATTATTTTCTCCGTGTTCCTTTTCCATTAAAAGTCCCAAATTTCTTTGTGAAAAACCTTTATGATTTAAAAAAACCACCGTCTCATCTTGTTTAATCAAGGAATTTTCATCAGATAACAAAACGGTTGGTGGAAACTCTTCATCAAAAATTTGTTGGCTATAATTTTTAGTCAAAGCTTCTTCGGCTGAAGGATAAAAACTACCTTCGCCCGAACTTAGTAAACGCCAAGCCTTGGCAACTCTCTCCTTATTCCCTAACTGATCAAGCGCATAAAGACGACCGCATAAAGTAGCTAATTTAATCCGTGAATCTTTATTAAGATAAGTCTCTAACTGCGCCACCGCTTCCTTACCAGCCGTCGTCGGAGCATCTCTTCCATCCAAAATACCATGAATTAAAATTTCAACATCATTAGGTATTAAAGCAATAAAACTTTTAAGATGCTCTAAAGAAGACTCAGCCTCAGAGGTGGACAAAAGACTAATCAGGTGTAAACGTTTTTTGGAAGAAGCCGAAGAAATAATCTTGGATAATACTTTATTTTTATTATTTTTCTTTAAAACATTAGTGGCTGCATTAAAGGTTGAATCATCAATAGCTCCCCTACCTATTAATCTACACCCTCGACGAGTGGAACCAGTATCACCCTTGGATAAACCAATAGAAAGACCGGACGCCTCAATCACAGTCGCCGGAAATTTACCAATTAATTCATTAAAGTAAGCAGGTGTAGCTTCAGTAATAGCGTTACCGCTGCCGGCCGGAGCTACGCCCCACCCCTCTATAATAATTAACGCCAAAGGCTTTGGTCTTTTGGATAATAAACTCATAAATAACAGCCTAACTTAAATTGTTAAACGTTTCAAGCCCGGCATTTTAACACCAGCAATATAAGACACGGAAGCACCACCACCAGTAGAAAGCCAAGAAACCTTACTAACCGCCGCCAAACGTCTGGCGGCCGCCACAGTTTCGCCCCCGCCAATACAGGTAAAACAACCTTTAGCCGAAGCTTCAACCATGGCTCGGGCAATAACCCTGCTACCCTCTTGTCCGTATTTTTTTTCAAAAATACCCACAGGACCATTCCAAAAAACCGTAGAGGCGTTAGCAATAATTTTACGATAATTCTCAGCTGTTTTAGGACCTATATCAACAATAACATCATGCTTGTTTAAGAAACCAACTTTTTTAATTGATTTAACTTTGCCAGATAAAACAGTTAGATCAACCGGCAAAGAAAGTACTTTGTCATAAACCTCGGTCTGGCGCAAAGTAACACTGTGATCATACAAAGATCCCCCTATCTCATAACCCTTAAAATAAATTTCAGTATTAGCTATGCCTCCACCGATCAGAAGTTTTTCAGCTTTGGGAGCTAAAGATTTAATTAAAGGTAATTTAGTGCTTATCTTGGCTCCACCCAAAACAACCACCAAGGGTTTTTTAGGACTAATAACATTATTTAGATTTAAACACTCTTCCAAAAGCCTAGGCCCGGGATAAACAGGTAAATAATCTGCTATAGCCTCAACCGAAGCATGCGCTCGGTGTGAAACGGCAAAAGCATCATTAATATAAACTTCCCCTAAGCGCGCTAAGCGGGCTGCTAGCTTGGAATCATTTTCAGTTTCTCCGGCTAGCAACCTAACATTGGGCATAACCATTATTTCTCCAACCTGAAGATCTTTAGCTTGTCTAAGTAAATCGCTAAAATTACCCTCAGCCGAAAAAATCTTTCCTCCCATTTTTTGTTTAAGCCAACGAGCTAAAGGAGCGGTAGAATATTTAACCGAAGAGAGAGGAGTATTTTTAGGCGGTTGTCCCAGGTGGGTAATAACCACCAAAGGTGAAGATTTTCTTAAAAGACGAAGTGTGGGTAAGGCGATACGCAGCTTAAAATCATCAAGTACCTGTCCACCAGCTACTGGTACATTAAGGTCAAGGCGCAAAACTAAACGACTACCAGCAAAAAGGGATAATCTTTGCTCAAAGGGCTGGCTGGAAAATTTTTTTGTCTTTTTCATGAAAATTTTTAGAAAATGAATAAATAATTATTTTTGGTACCTACAAATCAGCCGCTACCGGTAATTTTTCCAAAACAATCTCCGTAGTTAAATTACTCTCACCCCTTTTAAAAGAAACATTAACTTTGTCTCCAGGAAAATATTCTTGAATCAAAGAAGAAAAATTAACAAAGGGTGTTAAGTTTACTCCATCAAAAACGGTAATAACATCACCAGCTCGTAAACCTGCTTTAGCAGCTGGACTATTTGGTAAAACAGCTGGTAAATCATTAGCGGTATTAGCTGTTAATAAGATTCCGGTCGGTGCTCCAGAAATAGTCGCTAAGCCTGGCTCAAGATAATTAAAGCCTAAAAAAACTCTGTTAATTTCTCCTTTGATTATAAGCTGATCAGCCGCCAAGCGAACGGAGTCAATAGCTAAACTTTTTCCGTCTTTTAAAAGACCCATAACTCTACCTTGGCTATCAAAAATAAAAGCGTCAGTTAAAGTAAGCCCATTAATTAAAAGAGGGCGCTCCGGCGAGTCACTGGAGCGAACAAAAGATAAGGCGCGAGACAACCTAGCAACTTCAGCCTCACCATGCCAACGCAAAGCAATAACTGTCTGTCCTGGAATCAGGTCTCGGCTAGAAACAAAATCACGTACCGGCATATTACGAGCTTCTTTTAGTTTTAAAAAGGTTAACCCACTAATAGCGTCAGCTACTACCTTATCTATTTCATAAACTGTTTTATCCGAAGTTGCCACCCGATAAGAAGAAAAATTTACGGGTATAGATAAATCGGTAGCCAACCAACCATCGCCTGTAATAATCAAACCCTGACCAACAGCTCGTTCGGGTAAATAAATCTCATCAGTTGCCGGTGCACTAAAAATACCCGACAAAGCTGTCTCAGCCGAGATAATGGCCTGACCAACCTGAACATCTTCTTCAATGACGCTCTTTTTTGATGACCTAATAACCAAATCGGAATTAAGCGAGCCGTTAACCGGTGCACCGTAATAATAAGTGTCTAAAGCGTACATAAAAAGCCAGTTACCTAAAATGCCCCCAACAAAGCTGGCAATAATGATTAGGCAAGTTAATAAGATTAAAGGCGTCTTTTCAGAAATTTTCATATCTTTAAAGTTAAATAATTAAAACCATCTGGCCGTTATAAAAACCGCCAACCAACCGGCAGCTACCACTGCCAAGGCTAAACGATATTTGGCTGGACGTAAAGATTCGGCAATTTTTTCGGACAGAATAAATAAAAACAGATAATAAACCGAGGCAGTTAAAAAACCTTGGGCATGAAAATCCAACGGCAAGAAAAGAGCAGCTATAAAAATTTGTAAAACAGTTAACCAAACAACCAAACCAACTCGCCAGGCTTTAGCGGATGGTATCTTCCCAACCCAACTCCATTGATAAAGCAAAAGAAGAGAATAAAGAGCCATTAAGGCTAAAAGATTTAGGAAAGAAAAATTTAAAAATACACTTAAACCGAAAAGAGCCGAAGAACCAAAATAAAGAGCCAAAACACTTAAAGAAAGAGATAATCTCTCCAAGCTAAAAGGTGGGTAAGAAGATGGCCTAACCGCATAAAGCATGAAGTAGTACCAATAAAAAATCTGAGCTACAAAACCAAGTAAACCAACAATGATTAAAAGGATCGTTTCAGAAATCATCATGCCATAACCAACAGTACCAAGAAACAAAAGTAAAGGCATAATAACAAAGTTCCACCAACCTGTTCGTCCATCATTTAAACGCCAAGCAGCCATTAAGTAAAAAATCGTAATACCTATAATAAAAGTTAAAAGACGTTCAGGAACAAAATAGCAAGCCACCAAAGAAGAGGCGGTAAAGATAAGAACGGCTGGCATAAAGAGTCTTTGGAGTACCATATTTGTTAGGTGGAATTAAAATTATAATCAGAACTAAAACTAAAAATCAATAGGGAACGATCTAGGTAAAGGTTTATCCCAAAGATTATTTTGCTCAAAAGGTAACTCAATAACCGAAGATAAAGATAAGTCAAGCAAATTAACCGATCTTAAGAAAGAAGCGGATAAAGAATAAGCATAATTTCCAATATACAACGCTCGTCTGGCAGTGTCGTCTTGAAAATTATTTTCTTCAAAACGCGAAGACAAAAGATTATGTTCTATCCTGCCCCTTTCTCTTAAACCGCTTTCACTTATCTCATAAACTATTATACCTTGGAAAATTTGTTCATAACTGCCGCCTTCATTGGTTAAAGAAACTGGCAAGAATAACAAATCTCTTTCAGCTGATAAAAGAAAAGCTTTATGATCGTAAATAACCGGAGATTCACTACCCGGTCCTCCCAGGACCATATTAAAGACTTCTTGCGGACTGCTCATATCGGCAATATTAAACAAAGAAAGTTTAAGCCCTTTAACCACTGGATTGTTTCCTTCTCCAACTTCCACCTCTCGCCCCACCCCTATTAAAATATTTTCTTTATAGGGATGAAGGTAACTGGAAAAACCAGGAATTTTTAACTCACCGGTTACTTTGGGATTATAAGGATCGGACAAATCAAGCACAAATAAAGGATCTATTTGTTCAAAAGTTACCACATAACCTTTTTCTCCCATAAAACGTACGGAATAAATTTGCTCACCCGGAGCTAAATTTTCCACCAAACCAACTGTTACTAAATCCTCATTCATAATATATACCTGGTTAGAGGAAAGATTGGTAACCGAATCTGGAGGTTCAGAAGAAACAACTGTATCAAAACCAAAACCACCCAAGCCAGAGCTAAAAGGATGTTCAGGCGAAAGAGTGGTAGCTAAACGTAAAAAACTGGCAAACTCATCAACCGAAAATTGATTCAAAAGCCGCCCTGGTACAAAACCTGAAGCAGTGTATGAAAGTTCATCACCGTTAATTTCTATTTTATGAACAGAAGTTTTTTCACTAATAATACCCTCTTGGTCTTTCTTGTTTTTAAAATAATTTTCCGCTAAAGATCTTAATTCAATCTGTTTATCCGTAGACTGAAGCCTGAAATACTTATCTATTACTTCACCTATCTTATAACTCTTTTCCTGATCTGATAAAACAACTTGTTCAACCTCTTCAATAGCCAAAATAGCTGTTTGCTCTTTTTCTCCAAGAAGATCAAACAAAGCTTCCTTGAGCCAGAAACCGCGTAATGAGTAATAATCAAAATACTCGGTATTAGTTAAATAAAGAGCTTTCTCGGAAACATAAGTCACATGACCGGAAGGCATAAAGTAAACTTGGGAATTAAATGGAGTGGATAAATTATCAAGGTTAAGAACAGAAACAGTGGTGGCTTCATAGCCAGACGAAGAGGGCAAGTAATAAACACCGGGAAAAAGATAATCTTCGGTTGTTTGGTTAGAGGAAATAATTTCTCCGTCTCTTTTAATGGCCGGCAAAACTTTTTCTTCACTTGGGTAAAATCCGTAAGATACGGTTATGAAATAAAGATGGTTATCAATCAAGCGCGAAGAAAAATAGTTGCCTTCAAAATCAAAACGTTTTTCTAAAGAAGGTGCTTGACGATCAGCTATTGAATAAACTTCCACAAAAGCTTGCCCAAACCAAGGCATAATCATTCTATCCGAAAAAACGTTAGATTGATCATAAGCCGAGCCGTAAACTACTAACTTATCATTATGGATATATATTTCAGTAGGAGAATCTTTAAGGTCAGTTTGTGAAACCATGGTAGCCGGCAAATCTTCTTTTTCAGCTGAAACTATAACCAAAGAACGGCCTGTTACCAAATAAAGATAATCCCCATCAGTTTTAACAATATCCGCCTCATCTACACCCTTAACTTGTACATTGGTTGTTGAATAAGATTGGTCTAATGAAGAAGCGAAGTTTTCCGCCGAACCCAAACCTTCTGGTATGGCTCTAGCTGATGAACCTATAGTTGGTACCATACCGTCTTCCTTTAAACCCACCTGAGAGGAGATGGTGTTAATAATTTCCTGGGCATCAGCCAAACGTCTAAGTTCACCTGTTGGAGTAAAAGTATTATTAGGAGAAGAGGGCCAAATATCATCTACTCCTTGTTTGTAAAAAACTGTCAGCCAAACCGAGGCCAAAACCACTAAGATAAGAACGGATAAAACCGCTATAATGTTTTTATTCATATTTTTTAATTAATAAAAGCTTCGCCGGTAATAGGCAACCAATCTTGATTATCTTCATCAAAACGCCAAGCTTCCAGCGAATAACTGAAGTCGTCTTGACTATATACTTTTTCAATCTTTACATCAGAACCTATACGGTTGGAATATTTTGTCTTGGTTTCCAATAGAATCGGACGAGCTATAAACTCCAGCATCACTTTACCGGCCGGAGAAATAAAAACTACGGTTTCAACCGTAGAGCCGCTCTCGGGATCACGAGAGTTTTCTTCTGAAAGAATTTCAAAATTATCTTTAATTTGTCCTAAGACATTTTGCCAACGATCCGGAGTCATATAATATCTTTAATAATTAAAAATAAGCGGCCTTGGTATCAGTATCTCTTTTGCGACTTTCACCAACCGCTTCGTCAATAATTCCTTCACTTACCAACCTCTCTATTGATTTATTCATTGAAACCATACCTTCCTTGGCGTTAGTCTGAATAACCGACATAATTTGGCTAACCTGATTACGCCTAATTAAATTGGACACCGCTTGGTTATTAATTAAAATCTCATGGGCAGCTACCAAGCCACCACGCTTACGAGGCAAAAGCTGTTGGGCGATAATAGCTCGCAAAGAAGAAGCTAACTGATTAAGCACTTGTTGGTGCTGATAAGGAGGAAAAGAGTCAACAATTCTAAAAATAGTGTCTGCGGCAGTAACCGTATGCAAGGTAGAGAAAACCAAGTGACCGGTTTCGGCAGCCGTTAGAGCCGCTTCTATGGTTTCAGGATCACGCATTTCTCCTACCATAATAATATTGGGATCTTGTCTAAGAGAGTACTTTAGAGCAGCAGCAAAACTATGAGTATCCGCTCCTAGCTCACGTTGTTCAATAATAGAGCGGTCGTTTTCAAAAATATATTCAATTGGGTCCTCAATGGTAATAATATGAGAGTCTCTTTCTTTATTAATAACATTAATCATGGCTGCTAAAGTTGTTGACTTTCCAGAACCAGATGGACCGGTAACCAAAATCAAACCATCTCGCATTTTGGTTAAATCATACATAACATCCGCAAAACCGAGCTGTCCGGGATTAGGAGAAAGCGAGGAAATCATACGAGCGGATACTCCAATTAAACTTCGCTGAAAATGTAAGTTAATACGAAAACGTTTCCCGAAAAATTCATAAGAAAAATCAAACTCTTTACTTTGAATAAAACTACTCCAAAGATCAGGAACAATTAATTGACTCACTTCTTTCATTAAAAAATCATTCTCAAGTAAACCAAACTCACTGAGTTTTTCCAAATGCCCATTAACTCTAATAGCCGCATAAGCCCCAGCCACCAAATGTAAATCTGAGGCCTGACGGTCTATGGCGATCTTAAAATAATCTCTTAACATCATACCTTTATAATATATCATAAATAAAAAAATTTGTCAGTTCCCTAGAGAAACTAACAAATTTAATCTAAAGCAAGTGATAAAAACAAAAAATCTCAAAGATTTAACGATTTAACCCGTACTAAATAAGGCTAACCCCACTTAATACTAACCCATGATTAAACTAACCCACACTTAGATTCTTATAAATAGTATCAGCAGCAATTGCTCCCTCGGAACAAGCCGTAACGATTTGGTGAAAGTCATTAGAATAATCAGTAGAATCACCGGCTGCGTAAACTCCGACTAAATTAGTGGACATATCTGGCTTAACTTTAATATAACCCAAGTCATTAACTTCTCCACCCATAGATTTAAAAAGTTCGGTTTGTGGCATCAGCCCGATTTCCACAAACATACCATCCACAGCTAATTCATCCGATTCTTTATATGGGTTATCAAGTTTAAGGGCAGTTAAGCGGTCTTGCCCTAAAAGATCAATAACGTTGGTGCTATAAAGCATTGTTACATTAGCTTTTTTAATAAGCTCGTCACGCCACAAAGGCTCACCCTTAAGTTCTGGACCCCGACAAATAACATAAACAGACGAAGCTACATCAGATAAGTACATAGCCGCCGAGATTACCGAATTACCTCCTCCAACCATCGCTACTATTTTATCTTTAAAAAAGGGTCCATCGCAAGTAGCACAATAGGCTACACCTTTACCAAGTAATTCTTCTTCGCGAGCTAAGCCTAATTTTCTGTGTTTGGTTCCCACGGTAAATAAAACAGTTTTAGAGGTAATGGTTTTACCACTCCTTAAAACTACGGAAAAACCGCCATCAGTCTTTTCAACCGTGTTAACTAAGTCTAGAAGAACCTCTCCACCAGAAGCAACAACATGATCGGACATTTTTTTAGTTAATTCAAAACCGGAAATACCTGGTTCACCAGGCCAGTTATAAATCTTATGGGCTTCAGTGGTTAATCCACCAATTAAATCACCAACCACAACGCTCTTAAGCTGATAACGAGAGGCGTAAATACCGGCCGTTAAACCAGCCGCTCCAGCTCCAATAATAATTAAATCGTAATCCATATGATAATAATGTTTATTTAATAAATATTTAACTACTCTTTCCAATCTCCTTTAGTAAAACGGTTAACACCTTTAATGTGCCAATCTGCGGGGGAAGACTCTACTATCTTATCCCAAAACTTTTTCGCACAATCCGTATAAAGATGATTTTCTCTAACCGCTCTTCGGCTTTCCTCCATTCCTTCAACCAAGGCTGGGTTGGCTCGCATAGCTGTTTCTTTAAGTTCAAGTTCAACGTCCAAGGTATCTGCATCTTTAACAATCTTAGCTTCAAGACTTTCCCTTTTTTCATAATCAGCAAAAAGTTCAAGTAGCTCGCCTTCAAGCAAAAGATCTTTGGCCATATCAGAAAAAGCTTTTTCTTCATCTCTTTTAACATAAAGACGAGAAACATAATGAGTGTCCCCAGTACGGGTTTCCGCAATGTCATGCATTAAAGATAACTTTAAAACTTTTTCAAGATTAACCTCCAAGCCCTCTTCTTCCTTAACGGTTTTAGATAATAACAAAGCGATCCAGGCCACCCTAAAACTATGCTCGGCTACGTTAGCCATCTCAGGAATCATAAACTGGCGCCAAGTACGATCAACAAAACGCAAAGTGCCAAGTTCAAAGAGAAAATTTATTTCTTTCATAAATGTAGTCCCTAGGGGAATCGAACCCCTGTTGCCAGGATGAAAACCTGGTGTCCTAACCACTAGACGAAGGGACCAAAAAGGCGCTCCTTAGCACCATTAATTACTTTTGTAAGTATAAAAAGGTTATTAAGATATGTCAAGAGACTATGGTAATGTGTACACACATATTGAACTTTCTACTATGTAAAACATGTAAATACATACTAGAAGATAATCATAAATAGATTATAGCCATAAAAACCATAAAACAAAAAATAAATCTATTATCTATAATGTATCCCTGCCAAAAACTTAATAAGACACAAAAGAACAAAAAATACTACTACTTCCCTTGACAGTACCCCTAATTTAACTTAAATTATAATATCGTGCCTCTTTAAAAGATTTAATGAGATTAATAGTTTTAATTAACTTTATCGTACCCATCCTTTAACTCTAATTATACTTTTAAACTTTTTAAATTAATAATATAAAAATTTCTTAAAATTCTTCTGAGGAAAAAGAAACGGTCGCTTTGGCGGCTTTTCTTTAATAAGGCGTATGCTCAGTCTTGAACAACAAATTTTTGAACAAATCAACAAAGCCAACCGCATTCTTGTCACCTTCAACCGTGGCTGGAGAGGTGATGCCGTGGCCTCGGCTCTGGCTCTTAAGCTTTGGCTTGAACAACTTGATAAACAAGTTGAGATTGTAGCCGAAAAAAAACCAGATAGTTCTATCTATAGTTTCCTACCGGGCTTTGCTCTAATTAAAAACTCTTTAGATAACCTGAGAAGATTTATTATTTCTTTGGACATTAGTCAAACAGCGGTAGAGCAAATTGAATATCATGTTGAAAATAATCATCTTGATTTTCTTATCTCTCCCAAAAATGGTTTTTTTACCCATGAAGATATTTCTTCACGAGCCGGTGGCTTTCGCTATGACCTAATCATTACCCTAAGCGCCCCAGACCTTGAGTCTTTGGGTTCAATCTATGATAGTGATACAGAATTCTTTTTTGAAGTCCCAATTATTAACATAGATCATCAGGCGGCTAACGATAACTTCGGACAAATTAATCTGGTTAATGTTAAAGCCGTCTCTTCTTCAGAAATACTTTACGGACTGTTTAAGCAACACAAGACAACAGTCTTTAACGATGACCTAGCCACCTGCCTTTTAGCCGGTCTAATTTCGGAAACCAGAAGTTTTAAAACCGCCAATGTTACACCACAGGCTATGCAAACAGCCGCTGAGTTAGTTGGACATGAAGCTAGAAGAGAAGAGATTATCAACGCCCTGTATCGTTCACGCAGAATGCATGTACTTAAACTTTGGGGAAGGGTTTTATCTAAACTGGAAGGCTCTAAAGATCATCGCCTGGTTTGGTCAAGTGTTAAAGCCGAAGACTTCTTAGAAACCCAAACAGATCCCAAGCACCTAACTGATGTTATAGACGAACTAATCGTCAGTATGCCGCAGACTCAACTAATCTGTCTTTGCTATGAACACCCGGCTGGTACAACCAGAGCTCTGGTCCATGCGGTTAAAAACTTGGATGTTTTAGACTTAGTTAAACCCTATCCATCTGAAGGCACCAAACAAAACGCTCTAGTCTTTTTCTCTGGCCCACTTAAGCAAGCCAAAGAAGACCTAATAAAACTACTTGAAGAAAAACTGAATAAAATAAACCTTTAATCATTTAATTATTAAAGGTGATCCATATAATAAAGAAAATAAAATAAGGAACAAAAAACCTTGAAATAAAGTTAGCAATATGCTAACATCAAGACAGTTTAAAATGATTAAAAATAACTAAATAAAAATACTCAAACAAATAAGACCGCTTAGCTCAGTTGGTTAGAGCGCCACGTTGACATCGTGGAGGTCAGTGGTTCGAGTCCACTAGTGGTCACCGTGATAATTAAAAATATAACAAGACAAAAAATAGCTTATGAATTTTATTAAAAAACATATCAAAATAATAATAATTGTACTATTAATAATGGTATCAATTATTTTGTTTTTAAAAATAAAAAATTTAGAGCATCAAATACTTAACATAAAAGCCATACCAAGTGTTGAGCTAGTAAATTATCTATCTATAGGAGATAATGATATTATCTCGGGTAGCGTTGTTGGCTTTGTTAAATTTAACAACACGAATGATCAGCCAATAAATTTGCAACAATATATAAAGATAACAGCATTAGATGAATTTGACTCAAATGGAAATCAGATATTTCTATATCAAGATATCATAAAAATGGACGTTCTTGCTCCTCGTTACCTTGAACCAATTTATTTAAAAACTGTAGACAAAGGGAGCAATAGAATAACAATGAGTGATGACGCTGGTAATTTATTTTTTATAAATAAGTATAATCGTGAGGTTGGAATGTTTGATGCGACATCTGATAATACTATATTAATAACGGATAATTCTGATTTTCGTAGATTTATTTTTAATTTTTATAGTAATTAATATATTCTCGAAAAATATAATTTTAAAATAAAATTTATGTCATAAAAAAATCAAAATTTAAATTTTACTTAAATTAGTTCCAAAAAACTTTTGCGCCTGTAGCTCAGTTGGTTAGAGCACCGAGCTTATACCTCGGCGGTCCTTGGTTCGAGTCCAAGCAGGCGTACTTTAATGATCAACAGTCTTTTAATGGAGGAAAAAGATTACCTGATCGCCCTCTCACAAAGCAATTTGTTCGGACCGCTTACTCTGCTTCGTCTACGGTCTTTTTTTGGTAGCTTCAAAAGAGTTTGGCAAGCACCTTTGGGCCAGTTATCACGATCGCCTTGTTTTAAACTTAATCTTAACCTTAAAGAAGAAAAGCTTTTAAAGTTTCAAGCTTTCAGGCAAACAAATAGTCCGGAAAAAATAATCCAAAGGCTTAATTATTTAAAAATTAAAACCGTTTGTCTTGAAGAAGAAACTTACCCCTATCTTCTTAAACAAACTTATGACACTCCTCCCCTACTATATTATAAGGGAAGGCTTGATATATTTAAAAAACCCTGTCTAGCCATTGTGGGCTCAAGAAAAACAGATAAATATTCTGAAGAAGCAGCTAAAGAATTAACCCGCGAAGCCGTTAAGCTTGGCTTTACCATCATTAGCGGACTAGCTCGTGGCATTGATTCTGTCGCTCATTTAGCTTGTTTAAATAATCAAGGCTTAACTGTCGCTGTTATGGCTACCGGAGCCGAGAAAATCTACCCACCAGAAAATTGGCTTTTAGCCCAAAGAATTATTGAACAAGGTTGTCTAATCTCTGAGTTTCCTCCCGAAGTTAATACTAAGGCTAATCATTTCCCTCGCCGTAACAGACTAATCGCTGGCCTGTCTTTAGGGGTATTGGTTATTGGTGCTCCAATAAAGTCTGGCGCTCTAATTACCGCCGAACAAGCTCTTAGAGAAAATCGCGAAATAATGACCATACCAGGCCCTATCTTTAATCCTTTACATGAGGGAAGTAATAATCTTTTAAAACTAGGAGCCATACCGATTTGCTCTTACTTAGATCTAGGCGAAGCTTTACAAAACTTGACAGTTACCCAATAATAAGTAGACTAAAAATTAAAGAGAGTCCAAGTACTTATATCAATAAATAATCTGAGTTATTTTGAGATAACCCTATAATAGAAACTTAAGGATAAATTTTTAATTAATAAATAAACAATCTCATGAAACTTGTTATCGTTGAATCTCCCACCAAGGCCAAAACCATTACCAAATTTCTAAGCAAAGGGTTTACGGTTGAATCTTCTTTTGGTCATATCCGCGATCTGCCAAAATCGGAGATAGGCGTGGACACAGAAAAAGGCTTTGCTCCTCGCTATGTTGTTCCCACCAAAGCCAGAAAAACCGTTACCAAGCTTAAAAAGTTAGCCGATAAAGCGGAGCAGATAATTCTAGCTTCCGACGAAGACCGCGAAGGAGAGGCTATTGCTTGGCACCTAGCGGAAGCCCTTAAGTTACCCGAAGAAAAAATTTCTCGTATTGTTTTCCACGAAATAACTAAAGAAGCTATTGAAGAAGCTTTGGCTGGTCCAAGAAGTCTGGACGTTAATTTAGTAGATGCCCAACAGGCCAGAAGAATTTTGGACAGATTAGTTGGTTATGAGCTATCTCCTTTTTTATGGAAAAAGGTCGCCCGCGGTCTTTCCGCTGGTAGGGTACAATCTGTAGCGGTGCGTTTAATTGTAGAAAGAGAAAAAGAAATCAGAGCCTTTAAGACCGATGAGTACTGGACTATCTCAGCTGAGCTAACAACTTCTGGAAAAGAAATCTTTAAAGCCGAGCTTTTTTCTTTAGATAAAAAAACTTTGGATAAGTTTGCGATCAAAAACGAAGAAGAAGCTTTAAAGTTGGTTAAAGAGCTAGAAAAAGAAGATTACCAGGTAAGTTCAGTAGAAAAAAAACGCGGACAAAAAAATCCCCCCTCGCCTTTCACTACCTCAAGTCTTCAACAAACCGCCAATCGTTTCTTGGGTTTTTCCGCCAAGCAAACCATGATGATCGCTCAACAGCTTTATGAGGGTCTTGAACTTGGCAGCGAAGGCAGTGTCGGTTTAATTACTTATATGAGAACCGATTCTCTTCATCTATCTGAAAAATTCTTAAACGAAGCTAAGGATTATTTGCAAAAAACCTTAGGAGATAAATATCTGTCTGCTAGTCCAAGACGCTTTAAAACCAAAGCCAAAGGAGCCCAAGAAGCCCACGAAGCCGTTAGACCAACCGAGGCCGGACGTTCACCGGATGAAATAAAAGAATTCTTAAATCCGAACCAACTTAAACTCTATCGTTTAATCTGGCAAAGAGCGGTGGCTAGCCAAATGGCACCGGCTGAACTGGATCAGGTAACGATTGAAGTTAAAGCCGGACGTGGTGACTTTAGAGCTAACGGACAAACCATCGCCTTCCCGGGCTACTTAGCTATTTACCCGGAAAAAAGTAAAGAGCTTTTATTACCAACAGTTAAAGAAAACGAGAAGCTTAGCCTTAATGCTCTTTTACCAGAACAACATTTCACCAAACCTCCAGCCCGCTACAGCGACGCTACTTTGGTTAAGGAATTAGAAAAGAACGGTATTGGACGACCTTCCACTTACGCTCCAACTATTGCTACTATTGAAGCTAGAAACTACGTCGAACGAGACGATCAAAAAAGACTTAAACCCACCGCCATTGCCGAAGTAGTTAATGACGTCTTAACAGCCCACTTCCCAAATATTGTAGATCTGCAGTTTACGGCTAATCTGGAAAACGATTTTGATGAAATCGCCGCGGGGAAAATAGGTTGGCAAGGTGTCTTGGAAAGATTCTACGGACCTTTTCATGAAAACCTGCAAAATAAATATGAAGAAGTTAAAAAAGATGAGATTATGCCAGAACAACCTACCGAAGAGATCTGTGAAAAATGCGGTAGCCAGATGATAATTAAAACCGGACGATATGGACCCTTCCTGGCTTGCGGCAACTTTCCGGAATGTAAGAATATTAAAAGCCTGGATAAAGACAAGCCAGAAGAAGATGAAAAGATTAAAGCTTTAAAAGAAAAACACCAAGAAGATAAATGCGAAAAATGCGGAGAAGCGATGGTAGTTAAAACCGGACGCTTTGGACCGTTTTTAGGCTGCAGCAATTATCCTAAATGCAAAAATATTAAAAACCTGGAAACTGAAGAAGGTCCAAAGGTTGTCTGCCCAATTTGTAAAGAAGGACAAATTGTTACCAAACGTAGTCGTCGCGGGATCTTCTACGCCTGTAACCGCTATCCGGATTGTAAAACTGCCTATAATAATAAACCAACCGGTGAAAATTGCCCTGAGTGCGGAGATCTTTTATTAGATAACCCAAAAGGTATTAAGTGCGGTAGTAAGAGCTGCTCTTATATTAAAGAAGCTTAACGAACAAATAAAGAGAAAAAATAGCGAGCAGATTCAGACCAAATAAGCCAAGCTGTAATAAAACCCAATAAAAAGGCTATTAATTGCCAAGCTAAGGCTGGACTAAACTTCCAAGAAAAAAAAGACATAAAAATTAAAAAGCAATAATGGTATTATAGCGGCTCTTGTAGTATAATCATTATATAATAAATATAACTTAACTATAGCAAGATAAAACTTTATGTCAATTTCACCCCTCATTATATTTTTTCTTATTCTCGGCTTTTTGGTTATTGTGGCCCTACTGGTTTTTTTAGTCATTAATCTAAGAAAACCAAGAAACCAAGGAGAAATGTCTGCCATGATGGAAAGACTGGCCTCTTTAAATGACCACAATAAAGAAATGCGCCAGCTTTTAGACCAAAAACTTTCCGAAACCCATTTAGCTCATCATAGACAGTTTAGCGAAACCGTTAAGATTGTCGGGCAAGTTACAGAAAAGCTCACTCAACTAGACGAAACTAATAAGCAAGTTATTAATTTTTCCAGCCAGTTACAGAGCCTCCAAGATATCTTAAAAAACCCTAAACAACGAGGTGTGCTTGGAGAATATTATTTGGAAACTCTTTTAAAAAACGTTATGCCTCCCGGTAGCTACCAGATGCAATATTCTTTTTCCGATGGCACCATAGTGGACGCTGCGGTTTTTGTTAAAGAAAAGATTATTCCAATTGATTCAAAATTCTCTTTGGAAAACTATAACCGCCTGGCTGAATCCCCTCCTGGAGGAGAAAGAGATAGGTTGGAAAAAGTTTTTCTTAATGATCTCAAATCAAGAATCATAGAAACCAGTAAATATATTCAACCGCAAAATAAAACCACAGACTTTGCCTTTATGTTTATTCCCCATGAAGCTATCTATTATGATCTTTTAATTAACAAGATTGGTGGCAAAGGTGAAGAAAACGACAACCTAATCCAAAGAGCGGCTGGTACTTATAAGGTAATCATTGTTTCTCCTACGTCCTTCTTGGCTTATCTACAAACCGTCCTACAGGGTCTACGAGCTCTACAAATTGAAGAAAGTGCGCTGGCTATTCGCGGCAACGTGGAAAAACTCCATAAACATATTTTAGTTTATGAAGATTATCTCCAAAAAATGGGTAATAGCCTAAATACTACAGTTAACCACTACAATAATGCTTACAAAGAATTTAAAAAAGTAGACAAAGACGTAGTTAAAATTACTGAACAAGAATCTACGGTAGAGCCGTTGATTGTAGATAAAGCTAATTTGGAAGAATAACCAAAACTTAAAAAAATAACCAAAAGGTAAATATTTTAAAACAATATTGAAGAGACCTAAGACATAATAAAAAATATGGACAATCTTAATTCTCATATCCTAAAGACCCTGGCCCTCTTTGATATTTTCAGTCGGCCTTTAACGGATTTTGAAATTTGGCAATATTTGACAGTACCAGCCTCTTATTCTGAAGTAAGGAGAGTTTTAGAAAACAATGAAGTTAACTTTAATCTAGAAAATCAATATGGCTTTTTTTATTTACCAAATCGTTCAGACATTATTGAAACCAGAAGACAAAGATACTCAGAGACAGATAAAAAGCTTAAAATCGCCCAAAGAAGGTTGCTCTTAATCAGCTGGCTACCGTGGATAAAGCTAATTTGTTTGGCCAATAACATTGGTTCACGAAATATCCGTCGTGAAGGGGATCTGGATCTTTTTATTATCACCTCTGCTAACCGAATTTGGTTAACAAAATTATTAACTACCACAATTTTAGCTTTAAGTGGTCTTAGGCCTACTGAAAAAAGATTTCAAAACAAGCTTTGCCTGAGCTTTTTAGTGGATGAAACAAAACTTAATTTAGAATCAATACTTTTAAGCGATGATCCTTATGTACCTTGTTGGCTGGCCGGTCTTATGCCCCTACGAGGAGACTGGAACGTCTATCTTAAACTAATGGATAATAATCCATGGCTAAAAGAATCTTTACCTAACCTGGTTTACCCTGAAGCTGCCTCCAAATACTTTATCCAATCAAGGATAAGAAAATCACCAAAAAACTCTTTTAACTTCTTAGAAGTTTTAGCCAAAAAGTTTCATAAAAAAATTATGTCAAAAAAAATTCTTAGTCAAGCCGGCCAAGGTTCTTCGGTAATTATTGAAGATCATATTATAAAACTCCATACCGAAGATCGTCGAGAAAAATTTAGAGAAGCTCTAAAAGAAAGACTCCAAAAATATGCTTAATAAAATATTTAATTGGCTAGTCCTTGGTATACTTGTTTTATTGCCTTGGCAAACCAGGTTAATTATCGCTCCAGCCGAAATTAACGGCGCTTTTTGGGAGTACGGCACCATCAGCTTATGGCTAATTGATCTTTTAATTCTAGCGGCTTTATTTTTCTGGTCAATTAAGCAAAAAATTAATTTTACCTCTCTTCTTAAAAAACCCTCCAACCTTAAGGTACTACTCCTCGGGCTAATTATTATCTTGATTATCTCAGTTAGCCAAGCCCTAATGCCGCTACCGGCTTTATTAAAAGCCGTTAATATTATATTAGCCATAGTTGCCGGTTATCTTATAACCCAGACCACCCTGTCTTATAAAACACTTTTAAAAACCTTTTTAATAAGCGCTTCTTTATGTGGTCTTTTGGGTATTGGGCAATTTATCAGTCAAGAAGCTCCAGCTAACACCTGGCTTGGTCTTGGAGGACATGATCCAAAAGAACCGGGAGTTTCGGTAGTAGAAGCAACAGCCTCGGATGGCGTTAACGAAAGATGGCTCCGCGCCTATGGTAGTCTTGATCATCCCAATGTCTTAGGAGGCTTAATGGCCATAGCCTTTCTCTTCTCGGTTTGGTTACTTTATAACAGACAAGAACGAGAAGAAAAAGAAATTAAGATAAACAAAAGCCTGCAAGAAATAATACCTGTTTTGTCTTTGGTAATTTCTTTAGCGGCCTTGCTTTTATCTTTTTCCAGGGCCGCTTGGCTGGCCGCTCTCTTAGGTTTTATTTGGTTAAGTATTAGACAAATTATTAAAAAGAAAAATTTGTCCGAGATGATAATTGTGATGGTTATCGCTATCTTTATCTTTGGCCTAATCTTTAGCCAGTACTCGCATCTTTTTACCGCTAGAATAGAACATAATTCCAGACTAGAGATTAAATCAAGCGAAGAAAGAATTACCGGCTTTTCAGATAGTGTAGAAGTTATGGCCAAATATTACTTAACCGGTACCGGCCCCAATAGTTACACCAAGGCCTTAGCCTCTTCTGATGGCGCAAAACAACCAGCTTGGTTTTATCAACCGGTTCACTCTGTACCCCTACTCTTAATATCTGAATTTGGAGTTTTTAGTTTTGTTTGGCTTTTAACTTGTCTTTTTTATCTAACCATAGTCTTTCTTAAAAAGAATAAGTCAAATAAAGGTTTAAGTATTTCCCTTCTCATCTTAATTATTATAATTTCCCTACTTGATCATTGGCCATACAGTCTGCATTTTGGACCAATCTTTTTGGCAACTACTTTCGCCTTAATTATAAAAATAAGTAAAGAAAGACTAAAAGAAAAACCTTAATTTAAAAGCAATAATTTAACCTTAAACTCTTTTTAAAAAGTTAAAGAGTTTTAAAAAACCATTTGACAGATCATTCTTAATACCTCATAATCTAAATATTATACAAGAAAAAATAATCCAAACACTATGCAAGAAAAACCAGAAAACTTAATGGAAAAAATTATCTCCTTATGCAAAAGGCGCGGTTTTATTTTCCCTGGCTCGGAAATCTATGGTGGTCTGGCTAATAGCTGGGATTATGGTCCATATGGAGTTGAATTAAAAAACAATATTAAAAAACTTTGGTGGAAAACCTTTGTGACAGATAAAGACGATATGACGGGCCTAGACAGTGCTCTTTTAATGAACACCAAAGTTTGGGAAGCTAGTGGTCATTTAAGTCATTTTACCGATCCCTTGGTGGAAGACGTTAAAACTCATGAAAGATTTAGATTGGATCACTTTCTGGAATACAACGGAGTTAACATTCAAGGCCTTGATCAGGCAGCCATGATTGATAAGCTTAAAGAACTCGGATTAAAAAGCCCTAAAGGTAATGACCTAAGTGAGCCAAAACAATTTAACATGATGCTTAAAACCCATTTGGGACCAATAGAGGAAACCGGCAGCTTGGTTTATTTTCGTCCGGAAACAGCCCAGGGTATTTTTGTTAATTTTAAAAACATCACTGACACCATGCGTCTTAAACCACCTTTTGGGGTGGGGCAAATCGGCAAAGCTTTTCGTAACGAAATAACTCCTGGTAACTTTATCTTCCGAACTAGAGAATTTGAACAAATGGAGATTGAATACTTTATCCCAAAACCAACTAACGACCAAGCCTGGCAAGAAGTTTTTGAAGACTGGAGAGAAGCGATAAAAAAATGGATTATAAGCTTGGGTGTTGATTATGAAAAGTCAATTAAGGAAAACGAAATCTCGGAAAATGAGAGAGCACATTATTCCAAAAAGACCATTGACTTTGAATACCACTATCCTTTTGGCACCAAAGAGCTTTATGGGCTCGCCTATCGCGGAGATTATGATTTAAGTAACCATAAAATAAGTTATACGAACGAAAAAGGAGAAACTTATGTACCGCATGTTATTGAACCATCTATGGGTGTAGACCGTACGGTACTGGCTGTTTTACTCTCCGCCTACCAAGAAGAAAAAGTTAAAGAAGATACTAGAAAAGTACTTAAACTACCCATCTCTTTAGCCCCGGTTAAAGTGGCCATCTTCCCCCTTTTAAGAAATAAGCCGGAGTTAGTTAAAAAGGCCAAAGAAGTCTATGACATGATCAGAAAAGACTACCCTGCTGAATTTGATGACAACGGTAACGTCGGTAAACGCTACCGAAGACAAGACGAAATTGGTACACCATATTGCATAACCATAGATTTTGACACTTTAGAAAATGATGAAGTAACAATAAGGGATAGGGATACAATGGAACAAGCTAAAGTTAAGATTCAAGAATTACCTGATTTTCTAAAAAATAAACTTTCATAAAACAATATGTACAAAATCCAAAAACTTTCTAATGGTTTAAATCTTTTAACCGCACCCCAAAAAGGTGCTAAGACTACTGCCGTTTTAGTAATGGTCGCTACCGGTTCAAAATATGAAGATCGCCGTACCAGTGGTCTATCTCACTTTCTTGAACACATGTTCTTTAAAGGAACAACTAAAAGACCGGACACCTTAACTATTTCCACTGCCCTAGACAGAGTAGGCGGAGAATATAATGCCTTTACTTCTAAAGAATATACCGGGTACTGGGTTAAAACTGCCGGCAAGTCCGCCGAACTAGCCTTGGATGTTATCGCCGACATGCTCTTAAACTCCAAGTTTGAGGAAGAAGAAATAGCCAGAGAAAAAGGGGTTATCATTGAAGAAGTTAATATGTATCTAGATAACCCAATTATGAGAGTTGGAGAAGTTTTTGAAGAATGTCTATATGGAGATACCCCTGCCGGTTGGGACACTATTGGGACAAAAGAAACAATTAACGCTTTTAAGAGAAAAGATTTTATAAAATACTACCAAAGTCAATACAAAACCGGTAATTCTTTTGTTTGTCTAGCTGGCTATATACCACCCAAAGTAAAAAGCTTAGTGGAAAAACATTTTAATAAATATCCCAAGGGTCGCGCTCTACCTAAACAAGAAGTTAAAGAAAAACAAAACCAAGCACAAGTAAAATTGGAATATAAAAAAACAGATCAAGCACACTTAGTGCTAGGTGTACGCACTCCCGCCTATGGTAATCCAGATTACGCAGCTCTTAAAATGATCTCTTTAGCCTTGGGGGGCTCTATGAGTTCAAGGCTGTTTTTAAACTTAAGAGAAAGAAACGGACTTTGTTATTATGTCCGCTCGGGCTATGAAGCCTACACAGATACCGGCTACCTAGCCACCCAAGCAGGAGTACCGGTGGATAAGATTAAAAAAGCTATAGCGATTATTGTGGAAGAATATAAGAAAATGGCGAAAGAAAAAATATCCGATCAAGAACTTAAAAAGATTAAACAGTTTGTCTCCAACAAGACTCTTTTAAAACTTGAAGGAGCGGATCAGGTAGCCGGTTGGTATGGACAACAACTAGTTATGCTTAGCCAACAAAAAGGCAAAAAACTTAAGCCAACTACCCCGTCAGAACACCTGAAAAAAATGAAAGCCGTTACCCCAGAAGACATCCAAAGAGTAGCCAAGAAAATCTTCACTACAAAGAACCTCAACCTGGCCATTATCGGACCATATAAGAAAACAGAGGAATTTAGAAAGTTATTGAAATAATAGGAATGAAAATAAAAAAAGAGAGCTTCCATTTGGTCGTTCTCTTTTTTGTTTAGATTAAAGGTATGCCAAATGGTAATTGCCATTTAGAAATACCTGTTCTCAAAACTTTAATTTTTACCGCCTTTTTATCTAAAGAAAAAGCAAAAAATTTCATTTCTTTAGGGCCCTGGAGAATAGCTACTGGACCATTAAGGATAAGAGAGCAATACATCTTTTTATTATCATACTCTCTTATAAAACCAACTTGGTATTCTTGACTAAGATCTTCGGGGCATAAAATAGAACAAGTTTGCCATCCAAAGTTAGTTTGCCAAAAGTTACCCCAAAAAGTATCTCTAGGCCTGGCTTTTAAATCTCCCGGCGCCTCAACTTTCATCATCATCTGTTGATCATTAATGAAAGGATCTTTAATCCAGGTCCACCAATGAGACCTCTTTAAAGAAAAAGGTTCCCATAATAGTTTTACGAGCAACCAAAGTGGCCAGTAATATAAAGAAGGTAAGGGTCTTACTCTCCAAAGCATCCAAGACTCCAAAAATATTTTAAAGAAAAGATTGGTGATATTGAAATTTTTCAATTTTACTCTCTTTTTGAATTTTTTAAAACTTTTTATTGAATCAATTTAATTTAAAGTACATTATCTAATTATATCACACACAATGAAATAAGTCAATAGGTGAGGATTTTGAGCATATAATACGAGCTGAAAAGTTACTATTGGAAAATATGGAATTATTACTGGAAGCTTCTTTTGCCAATAAATCAGAAAAGTTAAAGCCTCTCCTCGGCGCTCGGATTAAAATTGAAGCTTTTAAGCGTTTTGTTAGACTCATGAAAGAAACGAACATTATTCAAGAAAAACATTACCTGCGCCTTACAAAATCAACCGAGGAAATATCAAAAATGACGAACGGTTGGATTAAATATCTCTCCTAAAGATGAACGCTCTCTGAGTTAGAGAGCGTTCATGAAACTACCTCACGGCAACGCAAGTTGTCGTTGGCATTGTCAGGATTGTACCAATTGACGTTGAACTTGTCGTCGTTCCAGTTGGCGTTCAGCACGTTGCCGTCAGAATTACGGGAACCGCCTATAAGAGTCTTTCCCCATCCTCAACACCTGCCTCACTCGCAAGCGAGGCATGAGTTATCCGAATCATTCGGCAGTCATACAAAGTACCGCTTGAAACAACAAACGGACCTTCTTTAGGAAAAGACACGTAGTTTCTTATAAAGGCAAACCGCTACCCGGAATCGGACCGGTTTATTAGCCATTTTTAATATAACAAAAATATACAAAAAATAAAAGAACGTTTTTGCTAAAGCAAAAACGTTCAAGATAAAAAGGTACAAGTCTAAAGTGTAACTACCTCACGGCAACGCAAGCTGCCGTCGGCATCGTCAGGATGGCACCAAACGACGCGGAACTCGTCGTCGCGCCAGTGGGCGATCAGCACGAAGCCGCCAGAATCACGGGAGCCGGAACACAGGGTGATATTCTCGATATCCAAGTGCTTCCCCGTTTCTTTAAAGTAACCCAACTCCAAAATCATTCTTTCGAGTAGGGTAATCCCTTTAATACCCTTAGCTTTCAGATCATTAGCTGACATATTCTTAAATTTCTCATCTGCCTCCACTGTGTCTCTTACCCATATAGCGTAAGTCTGATCCGAGGTGCGATCATTTTGAGTTACAGATTCATCAAGGTCATCAGTATATTTCCAACATGGAAAATTACTTTGACAAACCTTAAAAACCTGGTTGAGGGTTAACCCTTCAGCAATAACTACAAGCCGGGTAAAATCAGCTTTTTTTTCGGGAATAGCAATCTTGGATATATCAACCTCTTTACCAAAAAATTCTCGGTAGAAATCCTGCCATTTAAGAAGCTGTTGATCATATAAGGAACCTTTGACATACTTATCCCAAACCAATCTCATATCTTTGAGTAAATTATTTTTCTCTCCGATCACTGACTGAGCATCTGAATGACTTAAAAAATTCGGGATGACATCCAGCATAGTTTTTTGGATATCTTTTAGTTGCGCTATACTGGCGCCAACTACTAGTTTTGGGACTGTTCCATGTGTTTTCTTTTTCATGGACTATTCTCCTTATTTTTAAAGAATTTACCTGAATAAGATTGTCCTTTTTCAGGATGCAAGAATACCTCGCATTATCTAATTATATCACACCAAACGAAATAAGTCAATAGGTGTTAGGGGTTATTAGCTAATATTAGCCAATACCTTGTTTTATCTTTTGCTCTGTGATATGATTTAGGAGTTATGAAAAAGCTTGATATACTCTCCTCTCTTAATGATTCGCAAAAAAAAGCCGTTACTCACCAAGACGGCCCTTTGCTTATTGTAGCCGGCGCCGGTACTGGTAAAACCACGGTTTTAATTAACCGCCTAGCTTGGCTGATCCTTGAAAAAGGCGTTGATCCTGAAGAGATTCTTTTAACCACCTTTACAGAAAAAGGTGCCAATGAACTTGAAGAAAGGGCAGATAAACTTTTACCCTATGGTTATGTTAATCTTTGGATCAATACCTTCCACGGTCTATGTGAAAGAATTTTACGAGACCACGCTTTAGATATAGGTTTATCTCCAAGCTTTACTCTTTTAAACCAAACCGAACAATGGATTTTTATAAGAAAACACATTACCGAACTAGGTCTTAATTATTACAAACCAATCGGTGACCCGACAAAATTTATTCATGAAATAATCTCCCACTTCTCTCGTCTTAAGGACGAAAATATTGCCTCGTCTAAATATTTGGAATACGCACAAAACCTTAAAGACGGGAAAGAAAGTCTCTTGAGTAGTAAAGATAAAGATAAAAAAAATAATGATGAAGAAGATAACCAAGCAGCCGAAGCCATGGAGCTTTCCCGAATTTATGAGTTAGCTGAGGCTTATCATTCATATAATCATTTAATGATTCAAGAAAACTTTTTAGATTTCGGGGATCTTATTGTTAAAACCATTGAACTTCTAAAAACCAGACCAAACATCTTAAAAAAATATCTTTCACGCTTTCGCTATATCATGGTAGATGAGTTTCAAGACACCAATAGTGCGCAGTATGAGCTTATTAAACTCTTATCTGCTCCGAATAATAATTTAGTAGCAGTCGGAGATGATGACCAAAGTATCTATCGTTTCCGTGGTGCCGCCCTATCTAATATCATGCAATTTAAAGATGACTTTCCTAAAGCCAAACAAGTTGTTTTAACAGATAACTACCGCTCCGGACAAACTGTCCTTGATCATGCCTACCAACTAATCACCAACAACAACCCGGATCGCTTGGAAGTAAAACTTAAACTTAACAAAAAACTAAAAAGCCAAACAGACTTTTCCGGTGAAGCCATTTATCTGGACTTTAATACCGAATACCAAGAATGCTTGGGAGTAGCCGAAAGAATTAAACTCTTAAAAGAAAGTGGCTTAGCTTCAAGCTGGGCACAAATCGCTGTTTTGGTTAGAGCTAATGACACGGCCGATAAATTTGTTAAAGAATTGTCTCGACAAAATATCCCCAACCACTTTGTTTCTCTAAAGGGCCTTTATTACAAACCGATTATTCTAAACGCTTTAGCCTATTTTAAACTCTTAGATCATTATCATGAACCAGCCGCTCTTTACCGCGTTCTGCGTATGCCCGCCTTTAGACTTAACCATGACGACCTCTTACTCCTTAACCTTTGGGCCAGAAAGAACGTTTTATCTCTCTTTGAAACCCTTAAACAAGCGGAAGCTGTACCTAAATTAAGTAAAGAAGCAGTTAAAAAGATTAATCATCTTCTGTCTTTAATTACTAGGCATACGGCCTTGGTTAATGATAAAAAAACCTCACGGGTCTTTTTGGCAGTGGTCCATGATTGTTTAATTCCCTACCTAGATCAAGATCTTGATCATCTATCTTTTTCCTATCTTAACCAGTTTTATCATAAGATTAAAAAATTTGAAGAAGCAGACGAAGCTGGCACCCTAAAAGACTTTTTGGCTTTAATTAATCTGGAGATGGAAGCCGGCGAAACCGGTGGACTACGCTTTAATTTTGATGATGCTGATACGGTTAAAGTTATGACTGTTCACGCCGCTAAGGGCTTGGAATTTGAACATGTCTTTATCGTTAACGCCGTTAATAAGCGCTTTCCCACCATTAACCGTTCGGATAAATTACCAATACCAGATGCTTTAGGTGTTAGTGCTGAACAAAATGTCCAAACTCATATTGCCGAAGAAAGACGTCTTTTCTACGTTGCCATGACCAGATCTAAAAAAGGTCTTTACGTAACCGGTGCTAAAGACTATGGTGGGGTACAAAAGAAAAAACCTTCAGCCTTTGTAGAAGAAGCCAAATTATCTACCTTGTCCGCTACTGGTGAAGAAGAAGACGAGCTTAGCCGCGATCTTAAAACTCTTAATAATCCGGAAGAAAAAACTAGCCTACCGTTACCCGTTAGCTACTCTTTTTCACAACTTGAGCTTTTTGAAAAATGCCCTTGGCAGTATAAGCTGATTTATCTTTTAAAACTACCTCAAGAAGAAAATCATTATTTTGTTTTCGGTAGAGTAATCCATTCTGTCTTAAAACAATTCTTTTTGCCTTTAACCGAAATTAACTCACAACAAAAAAATCTCTTTGGCCAAGCAGAAAAATCTTCAATTGATTTATCTTTAAAAAAACTCTTAGCTCTTTATGAACAGTACTGGATTAATAACGGCTACGAGGATAGACAACAAGCCGAGGATTATAAAGAAGCTGGACTAAAAATGCTTAAACAAATGCACGAAGAGATGGCGGAAGAAAAACCGGTTTGGTTGGAAAAGAAATTTAATCTGCCGCTTGGTAAATACAAATTAACCGGTGTTATTGACCGTGTAGATAAACTACCAGACGGCACTTATGAAATTATTGATTACAAAACAGGAAAAGCACCGGCTAAACTCACGCCGCAAAATAAAAAACAGCTTATTCTTTATCAGGCAGCCCTTGAAGAAATCTTTAAAATGAAAGTTAGCAAACTAACCTTCTACTATCTTAAAGACAATGAAAAAAAATCTTTTACCGCCAAAGGCGAAGAAATTATTACTCTAAAAGAACGTCTACTTGAATTAATAGAAGAAATTCAAACCTTTGACTTTACCGCCAGACCAGAAATCATGTGTAAAAACTGCCCCTATAAGAGCCTGTGTGAATTTATTAGGATATAAGTTATTGTTTTAAGTTTAATTAAATGGTATTATACATAATATACAATAAACTTAAATTTAATCATGTTATATAAGAAACTAAAGGCTTTTACTCTCATAGAGCTCTTGGTGGTAATAGCTATAATAGGTATACTCTCAACCTTGGTTATTATATCTTTAGGTGATTCAAGGGCTAGTGCCAGAGACGCTAAAAGACTTAATGATCTAAAAGCCATGGCTAATGCTCTGGAGCTGTATTATGCAGATAATAACTCTTACCCTGAAGCAGATAACTTTTCTCCTGGACAGGCTTTGGAAGCTGGTGGAGTAGTCTACATGAGCAAAGTACCCAATAACCCTACTCCAAGAACGGATGGTGATTGCCAGGATAATGAGTATATATACGAATCAAACACTACGACATATACCATATATGCTTGTATTGGAAGTGATGCTGGATTTTTGTTGGCCGGAAATATCGTAGCTACTCCAGCGGGTATAACCTCTCCCAATGAGTTTATTATCCTGGTTAAAACAGACAATGCCGGAACTTCCACCAGTACTCAATTCACAATTCCAACGACTGGAGCCGGTTATAATTACAATGTAGATTGGGGTGACGGTAATGCTTCCACCGGTTTAACAGGTGATTATACTCATACCTATGCTTCAGCCGGAACTTATAAAATAAAAATCAGTGGAAACTTCCCGAGAATATATTTTAATAATGGCGGAGATAGATTAAAACTTCTAGAAGTGCAAAATTGGGGCAATATAGCGTGGACATCTATGCAATCAGCTTTTCATGGTGCAGCTAATATGGACATTACCGCTACCGACATACCTGATCTTTCTAATGTTACAAACATGGAGCAAATGATTAGGGGTTGTAATTCTTTAGTCGGAAACAGCTCTTTTTCTAGATGGGATACTTCTAATATAACCAATATGGGCTTTAATTGGTATACGCCTTTATTTAATCAAGACATTGGAGACTGGGATGTAAGTAATGTTACCAACATGCAAGAATCTTTTCGTTTTGCCACCGCCTTTAATCAGGATATAGGTAATTGGAATGTTAGCAAGGTTTCAGCTTTTTCTAACTTTATGGCCGGTAAAACAGCGGCTAATTATTCAGCCGAACATCTTGACTCTATTTACAACGGCTGGATTAGAAATCCTCTTATAACTGGTAGGTCAATTCAATTTGGCACTATAAAATACACAGCTGCCGGAGCGGAGGGTCGAGCATTATTAACTCGCGCTAACGCCACGGTCAATGTTTCTAACGTCGCTAATAACGGTAGTGGTTTAATTAGAGTAACCACATCCACTAGTCACGGCTTAACGACTAATAATAAAATATTTAATGCAAATATCGGAGGCACCACCGAAGCTAATGGGCTCTGGGTAGTGACCGTAATTAACGCCACTACTATAGATCTTCAAGGTAGTACGTTTACTAATTCATATACCTCGGGTGGAACAGTTAGGACGGGTTATGGATGGACAGTTCAGGATGGAGGAATATAATAAAAGAAAAACAACCTTTATTGAAAAAATATCATCTTCTGTGCTATAATAAAGGTAGGTAAAGGCACCTTCTAAAAAGCTTTACCAGTTAAAATAAAAAGTAATAAGTTACTCTAATATCGTTAAAAATTATGACTCTGCGCGGCTACCTTATTATCATGATCACCGCCACCGTAATGTTGTGGACCGGTTTTCTTCTGTTAATTATGAACATTAACCCGCAAGAAGCTGGGATGGCGGAGCTCGTTATTTTTTATGCGGTTTTGATTTTTGCCTTAACCGGTACTGGTTCAATTATCGGATTTCTGGTCAGATTCCTGGCTTTAAAAAGACGATTGGCCGGTTACGCAGTAGTAGTAGCTTTTAGACAAGCCTTTTTAACGGCTGTTCTACTTGGTGCCATTTTGTTCCTTTTTTCACAAAAACTTTTTAGTTTGTTTAACATTGGTCTGTTAATCGTCTGTTTAACGGCTTTAGAATTCTTTTTACTAAGTTATCATAACGAAAAAAAAGTTGAAAACTAAAAGAAAAAATTCTGATCAACTAAAAATTTTAATTATTAATAAAATCATTAATTTAAACTTATGTCTTTCTTACAAAAAATCCTTAAAGTCTTTAAGAGTAAATCATCAACCAATTTTCCCGGAGTGGTAGTGGGACAGATTAAGAATATTGATACCCACCCTAATGCAGATAAACTCAGAGTGGTTAAAGTTGACGCTGGTAAAGAAATAACAGTGGTTTGCGGAGCCAATAACATTTGTGTTGGACAATTAGTGCCAACTGCTATGATCGGAGCGGCTTTGCCCGGAGGAATTGTTATCCAACAAGCTAATATCCGCGGTGTTGATTCCGAGGGCATGCTTTGTAGTGCCACCGAATTATGTGTCGGCGAAGATGATACCGGCATTTTAATACTTGAGCAAGGAGAAATCGGAGAACCGATAGACGCTTATATTTTAAGGCAATAGAGAAGAAAAATAAAACTAAACTTAAATTTAAAATTAAATAAATAATTCAAACATATGTTTTTTATCAATACCAGTCAGGACATTTTTTACTTAGTGCTATCTTTTTGTATATTATGGTTTACCATCTTCTTACTCTGGATGATGTATTACGCCATTGCCGCCATTAAACAAACTTACCAAATAGTTAACGGCTTTAAACAACGCTTGGAGACTTTGGATGAATTAATTAGACTAATGAAAGAAAAAATTACTGGAGCTTCTTCTTATATTACGGTTATCGCTTCTGGTGTTGGAAAACTGATCGGTATTTTATCTGGTATAAAAGAAACAAGCAAAAAAAAGACTGATAAAAAAAGCTAAAAATAGCATTGACACCGATAGTTCTTTTCGGTATGATGGAAGCTTAATATTAACCCAAAAACTATAGCTACGCCAATTAAAAAAGCAGTTGTCGCCTTGACCCTGTTTTTGCTAAAAATCGTTATTTACGCCAAAAAGCTCTTAACCGCTTTTTTTGTTAAGCTTATTTATCGCCCTCTGGTTTGGCTTTTTAATAAGCTGCTTATTTTGGTAGTAGTGCCTGTTTATCGGTTATACGGGCTAATTGTTCGTACAGCCGGTGGTCCAGTTAAAACCAATAAACGTAGAGCTGAAAAAATGATCGGCAAGTGGTTATTACACGGCCTGATCATTGTTTTAACCTTTACGGTATTAATCCATAATTTTACCAATAAAGCTTCAGCAATTTCTTCGGATGAACTGGTTGGTAGAACTGTTTTATCTAGACTAGTGGTGGATACTTTAGGAGAAATGGAAGAGATAATTGAAGAAAAACAGAACTTTGAAAGATTAGTTTATGATTATGAAAAAGACGAACCAACCGGTCTTGAGTCTCCTGTTTCCATTTATACTAAAGAGCTGCCTCAAGATGAGGAAGAAGAACCATCCTCTTCAATTCCCACAGATAGAACGGAACCGATTAAATACACCGTACAAAGCGGAGATACAATTTCAGTTATCGCGCAACGTTTCGGTATTAGCGTGGCCACTATTTTGTGGGAAAACAATCTAACAGCCACCAGCATAATTCGCCCTGGTACTGAACTAACAATTCTGCCAATGACTGGTGTTTCTCATGAAGTAGCCAGAGGACAAACCCTGGGACAAATCGCCCAACTATACAGTGTCTCAGAAAACGATATTATTGAAGGCAATTCTTTAGCCGATGCCAACCAACTAAGAATTGGTGCTAAGTTAATGATCCCTGGCGGTAGTAAAAGAGTTGAAACACCGGTTCGTAGTGTAGCCGCACGACCGGCTACTGGTGCAGCTGCAACTATTAGAAGTTTAGTAAACGCACCGGCACCAGTTGTTCCCGCTGGAGATAAAATGGTCTGGCCGACCGTGGGTGCAAGAATTACCCAATATTACTCTTGGGCGCATGGTGGTATTGATATAGCCAACCGAACTGGTACTCCGATTTACGCGGCTGAAGCTGGAACTGTGGAAACCATAGGTTACAACCGTGGTGGTTATGGTAACCAAATATTGCTTAACCATGGAGGAGGCACCAAAACCCGCTACGCTCACCTTTCCACCTTTGGGGTAAGTACAGGCGAAAGAGTAGCTAAGGGGCAATATATCGGCGCTATGGGCTCTACCGGACGCTCTACCGGGCCACACCTTCACTTTGAGGTTATCATTAACGGCCAACGTTATAACCCCTTGAATTATATTCGTTAATACGCTATATTGTTAGAGAAGTTTTAAGGCTAAAATTTAAGGCTAAAAAATAAAGCTATGAGTATACTTATCGGGCTTATCATGATTGTTATAGGCAGTCTGATAGTAATAAAGTCAGAAGCGATCCTTAACACTTTTGGTAGGATGGAGTTTTTTGAAGATAAACTAGGTACTTCCGGAGGATCAAGACTGGGTTATAAGTTAATAGGTATTATTATAACTTTTTTAGGAATCTTAACCTTAACCGGCTTAATCCAGGGTTTTATAATGTTTATCCTTAGTCCGATCTTAAGATACAATCAATAATCAAGGGCCAGTAGCTCATCTGGTAGAGCACCTGCTTTGCAAGCAGGGGGTGGCAGGTTCGAGTCCTGTCTGGTCCACTAATGAAAAAACTTTTTATAAAAAATCGTCACCAAAAAGATATCTGTGTATTAGTGGGAGAAAAAAGCTCAGCCAAAGGTCTGGCTTTTGTTATGCACGGTCTGGGAGGTTTTAAAGAGCAAGACCACATAAGAACTCTCGCAGAAGCACTTTTGGAAAAAGGTTATACAGTAGTTAGTTTTGACACTACTAACTCCATTGGGGAAAGCAGTGGAAGATACGAAGAGGCTACTGTTACCAATTATTATGAAGATCTTGAAGATGTTGTTGCTTGGTCTAAAAATCAAGCCTGGTACCAAGAACCATTTATTATGGCGGGCCAAAGCTTGGGTGGTATTTGTATTTGTCTTTATGCAGAAAAATATCCGCAAAAGGTTCTAGCCCTCGCTCCAATTTCTACTGTTACTTCTGGTAAATTAAGTCTGGAAGCCCATCAAAAATATAAAAATGAACAACTCATTAATTGGCAGAAAACCGGTTGGCTGGAAACTAAAAGTGAATCAAGACCAGGTCTAATAAAAAGACTACCTTGGTCTCATATGATAGACAGATTAAAATATGATTTAACACCTGAGGCTTTAAAACTAACCATGCCCAAACTATTAATTGTGGGAGAGCATGATACTTCTACTCCCCCTGAACATGTTAAACAATTTTTTGATATCCTACCGGAGCCTAAAGAGTACCACGTTATTAAAGATGCCCCTCATACTTTCAGAAAAAAAGAACATTTGGATCAGATTAAAAAAATAATCTTAGATTGGTTAAATAAAATATAGAAACCTTATGCTACATAACCGTAATACAAAAACCTGGTCAGGATTTACTCTAAATATTAACTTCTTCCACTAGGAGGTAGAGGTAATTATTTAATTTATTAAACTTTAAAACCCTACTTCTTAAGTGGGTTTTTTGTTTGTTCTTTATAAAAATAAAAAGGAGAAAAAATGAAGTACAGAGCGGTTAATAATCGTTGCGCGGTAATTATTGATCATCTTAAGCTGCCAATTGATAGAGAAATGGCTTTGTCCATACTTAAAAACAAAGGGTTTGTCTTAATTGAAGTGGATATTATCGAACTGGCTCGTCAATGTATCGATAGATCTAAATATCAAAGAGGAGCAAGGCTTTGTGAAGCTCCAAATATTGTGGATTGTTCTAGTTTTATCAAATGGCTTTACAGTCAAATAGGTATTTGGCTACCAAGGCGATCCATACAGCAAAAAGAATTGGGGGAAGAAATTAGCCTTAAAGATTTAATAGCCGGAGATGTTATTTTTACATCCGGTTATATTAATTACTATCAAGACAATCCTAAAAAAGGCATAGGTCATGTCGGCATAGCCACAGGTAATAACACCGTAATTCACGCAGCTAATAAAAGAGTTGGAATTACTGAGGTTTCTGTAAGTGAATTTATTAACAAAAACAAATTCCGTGGGATAAAACGTTATATACCCAAAGACTCACAAATAACGATTTTAAAAACTCCTCCCGACAGAGAAATTGAAACGTCCGATGACATAAGATGGGTTATTTTGCAAACCCTTAATAAATAAATTATAATAAGCTATAAATAATAAGCCTCATCAATTAATGAGGCTTTAATTTTTTTAGAACATGCCTTGTGCACACTATGGAACAATTCTAAGGGTTCTAAACTAGACATTCCTATGGTATAATGGGAATATGAAGCTGAAGAAGGACTTGCTATTATTTCTATAATAGTATATAATTTAAACTAAAGGTACCCATATTTGGGTACCAATATAGCACAAATCAGCAATTTATGGAAAAAGACTACCTTCTAGACATAATGAGATCCAAAAAAACAGTCTTTACTTTTAAAGACCTTGTCTTACTTTGGAGAGAATCTGATGTAAATTTCGTAAAAAAGAAAATTCACCGCTATATTAAGGCGGGGAAAATGAATTCTATTCGCCGAGGCATTTACTCTAAAGACAAAGATTACGATAGATATGAATTGGCCACAAAAATATATACTCCATCGTATGTTAGCTTTGAGACAACTTTAGGAGCAGCTGGAGTTACGTTTCAATTCTACGGTCAAATTTTTGTAGCTTCTTACACCACAAAAGAAATTGAGTGTGATGGACAGAAATATTCATACAAAAAAATCAAAGATACTATTCTAACTAATCATATCGGTATAGAATCCAGAGAGAACTATAGTATCGCCTCACCCGAGCGCGCCTTTTTAGATGTTATCTATCTCAATAAAAACTATTATTTTGATAATCTCTCAGCTTTGGATTGGGAAAAAATATATGAGATTCTACCTATTTATGGAGGGAACAAACGAATGGCAAAAATGGTAAAAATGTATCACGAAGCCTTTAAAAAAGATTTTAAACTAACAAACGAGTAAGTAAAACAATAATCATATGGCTCTTGACGCTACAAAACATAAAACTATTATGGTAAAAATCCTCAAGGATATTTACACTGATCCAACAATCAGTGCTAGTTTAGGATTTAAAGGCGGAACGGCCGCTACATTGTTCTACGATCTTGATCGCTTCTCTGTTGATTTGGATTTTGATTTACTGGATACAAAAAAAGAAGAGTACGTATTTAAACGTGTTAAAAAGATTATAGAAAATTACGGTAAAATAAAAGAGGCTGAGAAGAAAAGGTTTAATTTTCTTTACATTCTTGCCTATGATAATAAAAATATTAACGCTCAAAATATTAAGGTGGAAATTAATCGTCGTAAATTTGGATCCAACTATTCAATAAAGTCATATCTAGGTATTTCTATGCAAGTAATGGTAAAAGAAGATATGGCGGCCCACAAATTATGTGCCATGTATGAGCGAATCGGTAAGACAAACCGTGATATTTTTGATGTTCAATTTTTTCTTTCTCACGATTGGCCAGTCAATAAAAAGATTATTGAGGATCGCATGGGGATTACTTATGTGGAGTTTTTAAAAAAATGTATTAAGGTAATGGATAAATTTGATGACAGCAATATTCTCTCTGGTATGGGTGAATTACTCACCGAGAAACAAAAGTTATGGGCAAAAGCAAAACTTAAATCAGAAACATTATTTTTACTTAGACTCGCTTTAGAAAAAGAAAAATAAATATGTCCCCTTCCAAAAAACTCCCCAAACTTCTAGTTCTAGACGGTAATGCCTTAATCCATAGGAGTTTTCACGCCTTGCCAGAAACTATGAAAACCAGCCGTGGAGAAACGGTTAATGCCCTCTATGGCTTTACAGCCTTTCTTTTACGCGCCTTAAAGGAATTTAAGCCCCAGATGGTAGTTTTGGCTTTAGATCATAAGGGTAAGCATTTCCGACATGAAGCATATAAAGAATACAAAGCTACTAGAAAAGCCGCACCAGACAGTCTATATGAACAAATTCCTAAAGCCAAAGAAGTGGGCGAAGCTCTGGGTATACCGGTTTTCCAGATACCTGGTTGTGAGGCCGATGACGTTATCGGTACGATAGTTACAAAAATGGGGGCCACAACAGAAAATATTATCGTGACCGGTGACATGGATACTTTGCAGTTAGTAAATGATACCACCAAAATTTATACTATGAGTCGTGGCTTAAACGAAAGCCTAATTTATGACAAAGCACAAATTATGGAACGCTACGGCCTAACCCCTGAGCAGATTATTGATTACAAAGCTCTACGTGGCGACCCTAGCGACAATATTCCCGGCGTGCGAGGTATTGGAGAAAAAACCGCCATTGAATTACTTAAAGAATTTAAGACTTTGGATAACCTTTATAAAAAACTACCAAAAAATCAAACTATCAAACCCCGTCTTAAAGAACTTTTACTTGGAGAAGAAAAAGAAGCCAGGCTTAGTAGGGAGCTAGCGACTATTAGACGAGATATAGAACTAGAATTTAAACAAAGCGATCTTTTATTTGGAGACTTTAATCGTCAAGCGGCCGTTAAACTGTTTGAGCATTTTGAATTCCGCTCTCTCTTACCCAGGCTACTTGACCTAGTCGGCAAAAAAGAAGATAAAGAAACGCGCATAGCAGATAAATTCAGTCGTAATGAGGAAAAGTTTTCTTACCAAGTAATCACTGAAGAAAAAGATTTTAAAATATTTTTAAAAAAACTATCTTCAATTAAACGCCTAGCCTTTGACACGGAAACCAGCGGCTTTGATTGCTTTACCTCAGATCTTTTGGGTATAAGCTTTTCTTTTAAAGCCGGTGAAGCTTACTTTCTTTCCCTTCGCCAACCCTCTTTCAATAAGAACAAAAAAAGCCGCCAAATTAATCTTTTTTCAGCTAAAGAAGAAAGCAATGGAAATGACTCAGTAACTCACCCTTGGCTTAAAAAACTCAAACCGATTTTAGAGGATGAAAAAATTAAGAAAGTGGCCCATAACGGCAAATTTGACCTTAAAATTCTTAAACAATTCGGTATTGAGGTAGCCGGTTTTGATTTTGATACCATGTTGGCCGCCTATCTTTTAAATCCTGGTGATCGCCAATACAGTCTGGACGCCTTGGCCGTCCGACGCTTTGGTTTGGAAAAGATAAGCTCACAAGACCTGTTAGGGCAAGGTAAAAACAAGCTAGAATTTAGCGAAATCCCCATAGATAAACTAGGCAACTATGCCTGTGAAGACGCTGATGTTACCTGGCGGCTTTATGAGGTTTTAAAAAAAGAGCTTGATCAAAAAACCGAATTAAAAAAAGTTTTTGTTGAAATGGAAATGCCTTTAATAGACTGTCTAATGGAAATGGAAACTAACGGTCTCGCCCTAGATAAAGAATTTTTAGCCAAACTTAAAAAAGTCGTAGAGCAAGACATTAAAAAACTTGAGAAAAAAATTTGGCAACTAGCTGGCCGAGAATTTAATATTGCCTCACCCAAACAGATGAAGGAAATTCTATTTGACGAATTAAAAATTTCTTCAGCCGGCTTAGGTAAAACTAAAACCGGTATTTCCACCGGTGCGGAAGAGCTTCTTAAACTTAAAGGCCAACATCCCATTATTGAACCGATTCTTGCCTACCGTGAACTCACCAAGCTAGAATCCACTTATATCTCCACTTTGCCGCTCTTGCTTAATCCAGTAACCAATCGTCTACATACCAGTTTTAATCAAACCATTGCCGCTACCGGCAGACTTTCTTCCACTGAACCAAACCTCCAAAATATTCCCATCCGTACCGAACTGGGACGCCGTATTCGCCGCGCCTTTATACCAACAACCGGCAAAAAACTATTGTGTCTGGATTACTCACAAATGGAACTCCGCCTGGCCGCCCATTTGTCCGAAGACAAGGGACTAATTAAAGCCTTTAGGGAAAAACAAGACATTCACACTGCTACGGCCGCCACTATTAATCATGTGGAAATTAATCAAGTAACCCCAGAGATGCGCAGACAAGCCAAAGCCATAAACTTCGGTATTCTGTATGGACAAGGTCCGCATGGTCTAGCTCAAACCGCCGACATCCCCTACCAAGAAGCTCGCCAATTTATTGAAGAATATTTTGCCGCCTATAGTGGCATAAAAAAATACATAGATAAAACCATCGCCGAGGCGGTAGAAACAGGCTCTGTTAAAACAATTTTCGGGCGACAAAGACAATTAGAAAATATTACGGCCAGTAACGCTATGATTCGTAAAGCTGCTGAAAGAATGGCTATTAATACCCCGATTCAAGGCTCAGCCGCGGATATTATTAAACTGGCCATGATTAAAATACATAAAATGATCCAAGAAAAATGGCCCAATGATCTTAAAATGCTCCTACAAGTACATGACGAATTAATCTTTGAGGCAAAGCTGGAAGTTATCACTAAAGTAGCGCCAGAGATAAAAAAAATAATGGAGAATGTCATTAAATTATCCGTACCGATTGTAGTTGAAGCTAAGATCGGAGATAACTGGGAAGAGCTTGAAGAGTTTAAAATATAAAAAGTTAAAACTATTACTAAATATGAAAAAAGTTGATCTAAAAACCATGGAAAAAGAAATTGCCTGTCTGGGGCTTGGCTCTGAGATGGAAGCTATGCTGGGGTATTGGCACAAAAATAACTTTAAACCAAAAATCATTGTCTTTGATTTTTTATCATATAAACAACTCTTGAAAAAATACCCGACTATAAAAGAATGGGATAATGTAAGCTGGACCTCTACTAAGCCTAATTTTACCAACCTTCAAAAATACGAAACAATTATTCGCTCACCAGGAGTATTTCTATCCCCTGAACTAAGAAAAAAACTGGCTAAGAAAAATCTTAAAATTATCTCTCCAATGCAACTCTTTCTTGAAGCTTGTCCTAGTAAAAAGATAATCGGCATAACCGGTACTAAAGGTAAAGGCACTACCGCTAGTCTACTTTATGAAATTATTAAAAAAAGCGGAAAAAAAGCTTGGTTAGGAGGTAATATCGGAGTAGCGCCCTTTACTTTTTTAGAAAAAATAAAAGAACAAGATTACATAATATTAGAACTTTCAAGTTTTCAGTTAGAAGATATGACAACTAGTCCAGCAATAGCCGTTATGACTAATTTTTACCCCGAACATCTATCCCCAGCTGATCCCAATAATCCCAACTACCATGTTTCGTTAAAAGACTATTGGCAAGCCAAGGCTAAACTGTGGCAAAACCAAAATAAAAATGACATCTTAATCGCTAATGTAAAAATTAAAGAAAAAATTATAAAAACCAAACCAAAGGGACAGGTTTTTTATACAAACAAAGGCAAGCTAGTTAACCAACTACCAGGAGAACATAATAAAGAAAATATCGCCCTGGCCGAAGAAGTGGCTAAAAGACTTAAAATTAAAAAAGAAACTTACACTAAAGCAATTAAAAACTTTAAAGGACTTGAACACCGTCTGGAATACATAGGTAAAAAATATGACGCTCTTTGGTATAACGATAGTTTTGCGACTACTCCAGAATCAGCCATAACCGCTCTTAAGTCATTTAAACAATCAGTAATTCTTTTAGCCGGTGGTGCAGATAAAGGATCGGATTTTTCCCAAATGGCTAAAGAAATTAAGAAAAGAAAAGTTAAACAAGTTATACTTTTCCAAGGCAAAGGCTCAGATAAAATCCTTAAAGAACTTAAAAAAGTTAAATATCCAAAAGAAAAAATAACTGTAGTTAAAAGCATGCAAGAGGCGGGAAGAACAGTTAAAAAAATAGTGTCTAAAGAAAATATAATATTACTCTCCCCTGGCTGTGCCAGTTTCGGAGTTTTTAAAAATTACAAAGAAAGAGGAGAAAAATTTAAGCAACTCCTTAAAAAACAATAAATGCGCCAAGTGGTTGACGCATTTATTTTAGCTGATGATAAAACCAACCTAAAGGAAGTAGATTGATAAAAATCCTTAAAACTATTCTTCTTCAACTGCCTCAAGACATAAAGGAGACAAAGATGCCACCTCCAAGTCTTTCCCACAGTTTGAACAAGTAAGCAAATCTTGTTCATAAACTTCGTCATCCAAGATAACGTCGCTATGACACAAGGGGCAAGATCCTATGATCATAAAAAATAAATAATTAAGTTGCTTTTATTATAACATATTCTTAAAAACAAAAAAACCGCCAAAATTACTTATAATATAAGTGTTTTTTGATGGTTTACTCAGTATGCACTAATTTTCTTATAAAATAACTGTCCCCAATTTTTTGGTTTTATCACCAAATTACCTGAGAGGCCTTTAGCAAATAGGGATTATTTTTATTGAGACCCTTGGCGCCAAAATCATGGTCACTTAAACCTATTTCGGCAAATTACGCCAACGTTTTAAACTTCTTTCTCTAGCCAAAGCTTTTTCCAACTTAGCACTTAAAGCTGCGAAGTCTACATCATCACCTTGGCGAATTCTTTCTTTAAGTTTCTCTGCTTCACTCTTGGCCTGTGCGATCAATTCTTCATCCAACTCATCTGCTCTTTCGGCAGTATCCGCTAAAATCACCACCTTACCCAAAACCACTTCAACTAAACCACCAGACACAGACATAATCTCAATATCTCCATTCTCGGTTTCAGCTTCAACCACCCCAGGTGCCAAAATAGAAACCAAGGGAATATGGTGGGGTAAAATAGTAATCTCACCGCTAACCGTCGGGACGGTTACCCGACTAACGCGGCTTTTTAAAACCACTCTTTCGGGAGAAACTATTTCAAAAGTGAAAAAATCTTTATCTGACATATTATTTAAGCCACTTCTTCAATGGTGCCTTTCATATAAAACTCATCTTCGCTCTTACTGTCATATTTACCTTCAAGAATTTCTTTAAAGCCTTTAATAGTATCACTTAAAGATACATATTTACCACTACGTCCGGTAAAGGTCTCAGCCACAAAGAAAGGTTGGGACAAAAATCTTTGGATCTTACGAGCGCGACTAACGGTAATCTTATCCTCAGCTGACAATTCTTCCATACCAAGAATAGCGATAATGTCTTGAAGGTCCTTATAACGCTGCAAAATCTTTTGTACCCCACGAGCTGTTTCATAATGCTCTTGTCCAACAACATCCGGAGATAAAATAGTAGAAGAAGAGTCTAGTGGGTCAACCGCGGGATATATACCCAACTCGGATAATCCTCTGGACAAAACTACGGTAGAGTCAAGATGTCCGAAGGTAGTAGCCGGTGCGGGATCGGTTACGTCATCAGCCGGAACATAAACGGCTTGAATGGAAGTAATGGAACCTTTATTAGTGGAAGTAATACGTTCTTGTAATTGTCCCATTTCAGTCGCCAACGTCGGCTGATAACCCACGGCTGAAGGCAATCTTCCAAGCAAAGCCGAAACTTCAGCACCGGCCTGAGTGAAACGGAAAATGTTGTCTATAAAGAATAAAACATCTTGACCTTGTTCATCTCTAAAGTACTCGGCCATACAAAGTCCAGTTAAAGCCACGCGAGCACGAGCTCCAGGTGGTTCATTCATCTGTCCAAAAACCATGGCCAGCTTGTCTATAACCTTAGCTTCTTTCATTTCATGATAAAGATCATTACCTTCACGAGTACGCTCTCCTACACCGGCAAACACTGAAACTCCACCATGAGCCTTAGCAATGTTATTGATCAACTCCTGGATAATTACCGTCTTACCAACACCAGCTCCACCAAATAAACCAACCTTACCACCCTTAAGAATAGGACAGATTAGGTCAATAACTTTAATGCCGGTTTCTAGAATCTCAGTCTTAATAGATTGTTCAGTAAATTCCGGGGCACTGCGGTGAATAGGATAAGTATGCTTAGCTTCAACTTTAGCTCCACCGTCTATAGTTTCTCCTAAAACATCAAAAATACGGCCCAACGTCTCTTGTCCAACTGGTACGGTAATGGGAGCTCCGCTATCTGTAACAATATCTCCGCGCTTTAAACCGTCGGTGGTGCTCATAGCCACTGTTCGTACCATATTACCACCCAAGTGTTGTGCAACTTCCAAAGTTAAAGAAGTTTGCCCGTTAGTTACGGTTAAGGCGTTATTAATATCCGGTAAATGTCCTGGGAAATGAACATCCGCCACCACTCCGATAATTTGCTTAATCTCACCCTGGTTATTTTTTAACATATTGATAGTTTTAAAATATAAAAGACAATTATTAAATTATTCAAGCGCCGCCACCCCGGCCGTAATTTCGGCAATCTCACCGGTAATGGAAGCTTGCCTGGCTTTGTTGTAGAACAAAGTCAATTCTCCAACCAAATCACCGGCCGCTTTAGTGGCCTGATGCATAGCGGACATACGAGCACTATGCTCCGAAGCGCTTGACTCAAGCATGGCTTGCAAAAGTTGGACTTCCACCAAACGAGGTGCCACGGTTTTTAACACTTCATGAGCCGAAGGCTCAAAAGTGTATTCATAAGACAAACCTTGTCCAGACAAATGTTTTTTCTCCTTAGACTCAAGCATCTCAGGAGTTAAACCAACTTTATCATCGCGGTCAAAAAGACCAAAAGCCCCATCAGTCGGACGAGTTTCAATCGGCAAAAGTTGCCTAATCCTCGGAGACTGTTTAACAGCGTTGATAAAATCAGTATAAGCTACTAGAACTTGATCATATTTCTTTTCAATAAAACCGTCCATAATAAACTTAGCCAAAGCGGTTACTGAAGAAGAATCAATTAAAGCTTCTTCTTTAGGAAAACGAGCAGATACCTCAAACTCGGAAGCTAGAACTTCTCCCTTACGCCCAACTAAGACCAAATCTGTTTTTGAATCATCTTGGCGAGCTGCTTGTTTTACTTCAGTTAATAAAGCAGAATTAAAACCACCACACAAACCGCGATTGGAAGTAATAACCACAATAGCCTGACGCTTCATCTCCTTGGGTTTTTCCAAAAGAGGATGAACACCTTGTCCATTTTTGGTTTCAGCTACGTGCAAAAGCGTTTCCCAACTTAAGTTGGCATAAGTTCTGGTAGCCAAAGCCGCTTCCACTGCTTTACGCATCTTGGCAGCCGCCACCATCTCCATCGCCCTGGTAATCTTTTTAGTACTGGCAACAGATTTTATTCTTCTTTGGATGTCTTTGGTTTTGGCCATATAAAATTAAACAATAAGGTAATCCACCGTAGTTTTATAATCAAGCACTGCTTGCTTTAAAGCTTCAACTGTTTCATCACTTAAAACTCCAGATTTTTCAATTTCAGCTAATAACTCACCATGAGACAAATTAAGGTAATGTCTTAAACCGTGTTCAAACTCTACAATTTTTTCCACTGGTACATTATCCAATTCTCCGGCAGTAGCGGCCCAGAAAATAACCGTCTGTTCAGCTACCGGCACCGGTGAATATTGAGGTTGTTTGAAGACTTCAAAAAGTCTCTTACCTCTCTCTAGTTTTCGTCTTGTTTCATCATCCAAATCTGAACCAAACTGGGAAAAGGCGGCTAACTCACGATACTGAGCCGCTTCTAAACGAAGTTGTCCGGCTACTTTTTTCATAGCCTTAATTTGGGCGGCTGAACCGACACGGGAAACAGATAAACCGGCGTTAATGGCTGGGCGAATACCTTGGTAGAATAGATCCGGCTCAAGATAAATCTGTCCATCGGTAATGGAAATGACGTTAGTTGGAATATAGGCGCTACTGTCTCCGGCTTGGGTTTCAATAATCGGCAAAGCGGTAATGGAGCCACCACCGTGTTCGCGATTAAGCTTACAAGCTCTTTCTAAAAGACGAGAGTGAAGATAGAAAACATCACCAGGATAAGCTTCACGTCCAGGAGGACGACGCAAAAGCAAGGCGATTTCTCGGTAAGCAACCGCGTGCTTAGATAAATCATCATAAACGATCAGGCTGTCTTTGCCTTGGTCTAAAAAGTATTCAGCCATAGCGCAACCGGCATAAGGAGCGATATACAAAAGAGGAGAAGGATCAGAAGCTCCGGCTAAAACTATAGTGGTGTATTCCATGGCTCCGGCTTCTTCTAATTTAGATAAAATACTAGCTACCTTAGATTCTTTTTGTCCAATGGCTACATAAATACAATTAATATTCTTACCTTTTTGGTTAATAATAGCATCAATGGCAATGGCAGTTTTTCCTACCTGACGATCTCCAATAATAAGCTCACGTTGTCCCCGTCCAATCGGTACCATAGCGTCAATGGATTTAATACCAGTTTGCAGAGGTTCATTAACAGATTGTCTGGTAATAACCCCAGGGGCTATTTTTTCCACCGGATAGTGCGCAGAGGCCGCTACCGCACCTTTTCCGTCCAAAGCCTCACCCAAAGGGTTAACTACTCTACCAACCACTCCCTCTCCCACTGGTACTTCAAGAATACGGCCCATAGGCTTAACTTCATCACCCTCCTTAACAAAACGACTATCGCCTAAAATAATAGCTCCAACTTCGTCTTCGCCCAAGTTAAGCGCTACGGCAGTAACCGAACCGTTTGAAGTTTTAATTTCAAGCATTTCCGACATTCTGGCTTCACTTAAGCCGGTAATGGCGGCAATACCATCGCCCAGACGAATAACTCGTCCAACCGAACTGCGAGTAGCTCCTTCCTCAAAAGAAGCAATACGCTCTTTAATCTGCTCTACTAAAAAATCTTTGGTTTGTGACATACAATTGATAATAATGATCTTAATGATTTAAAATTATTTTTATTTTAAATTAATTTAATTTAAACTTTTAATTCTCTTTCTACCGGAGCCAAGATAGCCTTCTTTAAGCTTAACAGCTTATGGCGTAAATCAGCCTCAATTACCTTATCCTCATATCTGATAATTACGCCTCCTAAAAGCTCTGGCTCTAAAACTTGCTCCCAAACAACTTCTTTAACTTTGGTTTGTTTTAAAACCGTTTCGGTAATAATCTTCATAGCTTCACTATCCATCTTATAGGCAGAAGATAACTTGGCTCTACATAAACCAGCCGCCAAATCGTTTTGTTTTTGCACTTCATTCATAATCGCCTCCAACCTCTTATAATCTCCCGATTTCTTTATCAGCCTAAGCCAACCGTCTATAATGGACGGGAAATCTTTATTTGGTCTTTCGGCCAAAATTTCTCGTAAGGCTTTAGCGTAAACGGAAGAAGGATAAGACATATTAGAGGTTCTTTAAAGACTTTTCAATAATTTTTTTATCTTTTTCTTTATCCATTTTTTCAGCCAAAATCTTGGGCCAACTTAAAGCAATCATCTCGGCCACTTCTTTTTTAATCTCTTCAAGAATTTCAGCTTTTTCAGTTTGCATTCTGGCTTTTTCTCGGTTAATTAAAACTCCGATCTCTTCTTTGGCCTTAGCTATTAATTCATCCTTTTTCAGATCGGCTTTATGTTGAGCTTGTTCTAAAATAGCCGCTGCTTCAGCTTTGGTGGATTGCAATAAAACAGTTTGTTCTTCTTTCGTTTTGGTTAAACGTTCTTCAATTTCTTGTGCTGACTTTAAACTATGTTCAATTTTAGCCGAACGATCGCCCATTACCTTAAACAAAGGCTTAAAAACAAAGAAATAAAGAATAAGAAAAACAATAGCAAAGTTAACCGCCTGAGCGATCAACAACTTAATATCTAGATAAAAATTGGAAATCAAAGAATCCATAAAAGGGAAATTTAATAATCTTTTAACGTCTGCCCCATCTAATCTAGAACGGAGCAGGTGGTCAAAAGACCATTACCTAGTTAATACCAAAGGCAATAACTAAGGCGTAAATGGCGATAGCTTCAGCAAAAGCACAAGCTAAAAGCATCGGCACCAAGATCTTACCGGCTGCTTCCGGATTACGACCAATGGCTTCCATAGCTTTAGCACCGATGTAACCGATACCCAAAGCCGGAGCAATTGAGCCCAAACCAATAGCCAAAGCCTTGGCAAGCATAACATTTTCCATATTTTTGTCTTTTATTAATTAATAACTGATCTTTATCCTAAAAACTCAAATAACCGGGTTTTAAGGGCAAAGATTAGGCATTAAACCATCTTAATATTTTAAAAACTAATGCTCCTCCGCTGAGGTACTAATGGAAACATATATCAAAACCAATATAGCAAAGATCAGCGCTTGAATCAAGCCGACGATTATTTCCAAGAATATAAAAGGGATAGGTACAACAAAAGCAAAGATAGCGGCCATGGAAGCTAAAAGCACTTCACCGGCAAAAACATTGCCGAATAAACGAAAAGACAAAGAGGCAACCTTGGCAGCTTCTCCGATAATCTCCACTAACCCCACAAAGGCTTTAATCGGATTAACCAAAATAATGGTTGGCTCTTTAAGGATTTTTTTAGGAATCTCCAAAAAGGCCTTGATGTTAATAAACTTATTAAGATAACTCCAAGCCCCGACAGCAGCTACTCCGAAAATATGGCTGGCTACTACTCCAATGGAAGCTAGGGCTAAAGTGGTATTTAAATCAGCAGTACCACCTCGCAACCAAGGAATAAAGTGCGGATAACCGTCTTGAATAACAATATGACCAAAAGATCCCATGCCTGGTATTAAACCCATCCAGTTGTTGATCAGAATAAGGAAAAAGAAACTTAAGGCAAAAGGAGCAAACTTTAAAGTTTTTTGCCTAGAGCCGGTAATTAAATCAAAAATCTCAAAGAACTTTTCAAAAAGCATTTCAAAAACATTTTGTAACTTACCTGGCACGGTTTTAATTTTTGAACGAAGAGACAATGCGACCAAAATGATAACCAACAAAGCCAAAGCAGAAGTAAACAAAGAATTGGTTACAGGAAAATCACCGATATTAAAAATCGGTTCAGCATAGAGCATATGCTCATGTTTCATTTCTTGGCTTGAATCAGCGGAAGCGGCCATCTTGTTAGAATAACTAAGTTAATTAAAAATTAAGTCAACTGTTATAATTGTATTTTATTTTTCTTTATGATCTGAGTCTTTTACTGAACTATCTTTATTTTTACTTGAAACATCAAAAATCGCAAACTCACGTTTAGCTTGGACAGCCAGCCCGATCATGGAGATGACAAAAGCTAGGCCAGTAACAATTAAAAACCAGCGCGGAGAAGAAGCATATCGGTTATCTAGCCAACGACCTAGAAAAACTCCGGCTAAAAGCGGCAGAAAAACCCAACCAGATAAACGGCTGAAGATACGTAAGGCTTCTTGCCATAAAGAATTATCCTGAGAAGAGCTCATAGCGAAAAAAATAAAAACAAGGAAATGATCCTTGGGAAAGAAAGTCCTCTTGGGCTTCCCTGATTAATTTTACTTGATTTACGGTAAAAGTCAATGATTTTACTGTGTATAAAGAGATAATATGAAAAAAAGAGAAAAAGTAGGGAAAGAAACAAAGAAAGAGATAAATAAAAAAACTTCTTCTATTGACAAATTATATTATGTGTGATATAATTAAAGGTTATCTATGTTATCTATTTCTAATTATAATACGAATTTAAACTGTTTCCATTTCGAGAAATAGTTGTTAAAAACCCCCTACACCCCAAACAATCTCCTAGCATTCTCTGTGGTGGCTTGGGCTATACTCTCTTCGGAGACTCCCCTTATTTGGGCCATTCTCTCAGCTACTCTCTTAACCAATACAGGCTCATTGCGTTTACCCCTATGAGGTTCAGGAGTCATATAAGGCGCATCTGTTTCAATCATCATCTTATCCAAGGGTACTTTACGAATCAAATCATCCCAGCGTTGGCTAAAAGTAATCAGTCCAGTAAAGGAGATTATTAAACCAGCATTAAAGTAATTCCAGGCGGTATTCTCGTCAGCAGAAAAACAATGCACCACACCCCAAGGCTTGTCTTTGGGTAATCTTTCTCTAAAATCCGCCCTGAACTTTTCTATTATTTTCCAAAGATCATCATGTGCTTGGCGACAATGGATAATTACCGGGAGATTATAGTTCAAAGCCAACTCCAGTTGTTGTCTAAAAACTTTTTGTTGTAATTCTTTTCTTTGTTCAATATTATCCTCATCCCCATGCCAAGCATAATCCAAGCCAATCTCCCCAATAGCCACCGTCTTGGGCATATCGGCCAGTACTTGATACATGTCCAGACTAAAAACTTCCGCCGGTATGGTTTCTCCATCTTCTCCTTGAAACGAAAAAAGCGAAGTCGGGTGTAAACCCACAGCAGCGTAAACACCAGACTCAAAACGATTAGCTAATTCCAAAGCTTTCTTAGAGCTTTTATAATCCAACCCAATAATATTCATCCAAGTAGCTTCGGCTAAGGCTCGGCGAATTACTTCATCCGCATCATTGGAAAAAGCTTTAGAATTTAGGTGACAATGAGTATCAAAAAACATGAGAGTATAATTTCTAAATGATAAAAACGTTAATTAAATAAAACCTTTAACTTTCTTAAATAATTCAGGCAACATGGGAGCAATAATCTTAGAAAAGCCCACCAAAAAACCAACAATCGCCGAGGTCTCTATCCATTGCCCGAAAGCAGTATTCTCCGGCACATACCTCCCAATAACAAACAAAATTAAACCGCAAACAATAGCGCCCTCTAAGAAGCCAAAAGCCGCTCCTAAAAGACGATTAAAACTCTTAAGAAAAGGCAAGACCGCAGCCACATTAAAAGCTCCTTCAATAATGGCAAAGATCCAGCCCACTAACATGCTGGCCAGTGTAAAGCAAAGGATAAAGCTCAGGATCTTGCCAATGTGTTCCTGCCAAATCCACCATTGAGAAAACCAACTAAAAACTGTTAGATAATAATTGGCAGCCAACCAAGCACCGGCAATAATACCCAAAAGAGCGCCTACCGCTCTAATTAATCCTACGGAAAAACCGTAAAAGATAAAGCCAGCTAAAATAATAATTAAAACAACGTCCAAAATAGGCATATATTTAGATGTTTAAATTAAAAATAAATAAAATAATAAATAAAATGAATAAATGACTTAATGAATAACCAACCGATTAAATTAAAAACATCATTGCTTTAAAAACCAAAAAATTATAATTCATCCTTGCGTTCTCTAACGTATTTGGTCCACTGTTCAGCTACTTCAATTAGAATCTTTAATGGTGCTTCAATGATAAAGTCAAGGATAAAGGCAAAAACGTTTAAGCGAGCAAATTTACCGGATAACCATTTACCGGTCGCTACCACTGGTACCGAGAAAAAGTCCACCAAAAACCGAATAAAGTTTTCTTTGGGCGGAACAACAATCCACTCTTTAGCTGTGCGACGAATACGAATGATAAAGAAGCTTACAAAAGCCAAAAAGAAAACAAAGATTATAATACTTACCCAACTAAATTGGATGGAGTCAAGAATCCAGATTACTCCACCAAAGGTAATAAAAAAGGTTACGGTATAAATTAAACCAAAGATCACATTAATTACCGGATGACGTCCGACCGGCTTACGCAAAGTAATGGGCTCTTGTTTACGCTTTTTCATAAAAACAATTTCTTCTATACCAGCTAAAATTCTATCGGTATTTTCCTTGCCAGGTAATCTGGTTATGGCAATAGCAAAGAAAAGCAAGGCGGCCGGAAAAGCGATATTAATAAGCAAAGATAAAGCATTGGTGTGTTGTCCGAAAAACTCGGTTGCCGGTACTTCTAAAAGAACCACAAAGACCGATTTAGTTAATAAAATATAAATAATACTCCGCACAGCCGCTCGCCAAAGCTTACGCTTAGCTTGAGTATACCTTTTATTACAAGCCTTACGAACCAAATGAGCAAAAGAAGCGGGATCAGCCGCTAAAGCATCATAGACCGCGACCGGATCTTCTCTAGCCACGTCTTCCAAAATACGAAAATAAACAGTGTAAGAAGAAACAACTCGTTTTAATTGCGCAGATAAAGGATGCTCCAGCTGATCATCAACGGCCTTTTTCATAGTCGCTAAATTTTTGGCGATTTTTTTTAACTCTGTCGGCGAAGGTTCATCCCATTCTTCGTTAAAATAACGCATCAAAACCAAAGATAACATATCTTCGTCCAAACGACCAAAAACTCTGCTAATAGCCAGATAAAGTTGAATCGGTAAGTCTCTTTCATAAGGCAAGCTAACAGGTAGCTCAACTCTTTTTTCCAATAACTTAAACATAACGGTGGTAACGGTTTTAACCACCTGATCAGGCTCAACTTTTTCCTCTATCTCAGAAGCAGCTAGACCCAAAAGCCAGTTAGTTAAATCAGAACGACTATCTAGAGTATTATACGAATTCTTAGCGGAAAAGAAATTAAAGCGTCCTGTTGAATCAGACAAAAAAATCTTTTTTAAAGCTACATATTTTTGGATCAAAATAGAAACTTCCTCAGTCATGGTTTCTGGTAAAGTATTGTTTGGCAGATAACCGGCCCGAATAAGTTCTGTTAAAAGATGTTCAGCAATTAGTTTAGTGTCATTGGGCTTAACTAACCGCAAACTACCCTCAATAACCAATTGTCTTTTTAAGATACGAAAGATCGCATCTTTGCGTAAAAGATGTTCTTCGGTGTAATGAACGGCGTTACGAATTTTTTCATAATAAAAAGAGATCTTAGAGATCATATCCGAAACTTGTATTTTCGGTATATTTTCATTAGTCTCTTCTCTAGGATTTTTAGCCAAATATAAAGCCCTGAACAATTTTTTTGCTCCAGGGGTAATTTCGGAAACCGCCGATTTTTGTTGCGTTGAATGAAGGGGCATATAACTTTTAACTTACCTAATTACCTTAACTTTACCCTTAATACGGTTATTTTTCAAGTGTCCAGCCTTTTGGAGTAAGTTTAAGTCTTCCAGCTATACTAAAGCCCGAAGCTTTGGTATGACCGCCGCCGCCAAAGAGCTTAGCTAAAGCCGAGACATCAACATCGTCTCTGGTGGTACGTAAACTACCCCGGACGAAACCATCTTCTTCGTGTAAGACCAAAACAGCGGCAAACTCAGGAGAAGAAGTAATAAAACCAGCCAAACCTGAAATAGCTTCATGATCAGCACCCGTCTCTTTCATGTCTTCTTCGGTAATTACCGTAAAAGCCAGATTATAAAGAGGGTTAACACTTAGACGAGCTAAAGCCAGGCCCCAAAGACGCAAATCCGGTAAAGATTTAGTGCGCCAAGTATTGTCCATAATTTTAAAAACATTGGCACCCCGTGAAAGCATCTGGGAAGCAGCGAACATGGTTTGTCGGCTGGTAGCCGGATAAATAAAACCACCGGTATCAGTAACCAGACCAGTTAAAAGACAACGAGCTAAGGGAGGGGAAGGAACATAGCCGGCAGCTTTAATTATCTGCTCAAGAATTTCAGTGGTGGAAGCAGCCAGGGGATCACGTAGGACAAAATCACTTAAACCCTCCTCAGAAGTATGATGATCTATTTCCATAAAAAACTGTCCGTCCAAACGCGCGTTTATCTCCTCTAATAAATTTGTTCTTTTAACACTACCACAATCCAAACTAACAATTAGATCATAATTAGCGAGTTTTAATAGACTTTTATCCGTAATAATTTCGGAAAAATAAGGCAAGAAAGAAAAGTGATCTGGTAGGGGTCCAGCACAATAGGCGGTATATTTAATGCCCTTATCTTTTAATAAACCAATAGTAAAACATAAAGAACCCAAAGCATCACCATCCGGATTAAGGTGAGTAACCAATAAGACATTTTTAGCCTTAAGAAGAAGTTCAAAGGCTCGTTGATATAAAAAAAGATCAAGCTTAATATCTTGCGAATTATTCATTAGAGTTATTGACTTATTATTAATCATCCGTCTTTTTAGTCTCTTGGTTTTCTATGCCTCCCAACTCGCTATTTTCCGTACTTCCCTTCTTTTTATCTTGTTCACTTTCTTCAACCTCTTTAAAAACTTTATCAAGCTCAGAAGCGCGACTAGCGGTGGAATCAATTAGCCAGTTAATTTTAGGTAAGCGCTTAAAAACTAAACGACGACGCAGGCTTTCGGAAAGTTGTCCGGTTTTTTGTCTTAGTTCGGTTAAAACCGTACCATTGTATTTTTCCGGTAAAACAGAAACTCTAACATTAGCCCAACGCAAATCCGGCGTACAAACAACGCTAATAACCGTTACTAAAGCTTTAGGGAAAATCGCCTGTCGAGCTAGAGCTAAAGAAAGCTCCCGCTGCATGGCGGAATTTACTTGATCAAGACGAGACATGAAATTAAAAATAAATTATTGTACCTTTCTGGTAATCTTTTTTTCTTCGTAATAAACCAGAATATCATCCACTTCTACCGGAACCTTACCTTCATAAAGCACACCACATTCGCTACCGGCTTCCACCTGATCCACGTCTATTTTACCACTTTGCAAAGTCGGAGCCTGACCTTGGCCGATCATTTCCTTATTACGCATAAGTTCAACAAAAGCACCTGGTTTTAAAAGGCCGTCCAAAACCTTACCCCCGATAATCTGTTTACCAGACTCTGTCCTGAAAATTTGCAGTACCTTAAGTCTACCTAAATCAATACGTTCTACTTCTGGCTTAACCAATTCTTGAATCTCTTTTTTAACATCACTAATTAAGTCGTAAATTATTTTATAAAGTTTAACCGCCACTTGCTTGTCTCTAGCTAGAATTTCAGCCTTAGGAGAAAGCTTGACGTTAAAACCGATCACTCGGCAACTACCAGCCTCAGCTCTTTCAATATCTCCTTCGGCAATATTACCAAGTCCTTTACTAACAATCTTTAAACGAACTCCTTGGCTGTCTATCTTAGATAAGGAGTTTTCAATAGCTTCACCAGAACCCAAAGTGTCACTCTTAATTATAAAATTAATGGCTTCACCGGTTTCTTCTTTTTCTTCTTCATTACCGGTATTAACCGCCGCAACGGTCTTTTCCAACTTGTATTGCTTAAGCCCTTTTTGTCCGACACCTACTTCCAAGATGTCTCCCACTGAAGGTACCATTTTAAGGCCGATTAGTTTAGCCGGAGAACCAGGTAAAGCTTTATCTATCATGGCTCCGGTGTGATCTTTTAAGGCTCTTACTTTACCGGCAGCAAAACCGTTAAAAATAATACTATCCCCTACGGACAGGGTGCCGTTTTGTACCAGTACGGTAGCGGTTGGACCTTCGCTTTTGTCCAAACGAGATTCAATAACAGTACCCAAAGCTGAAACTTTGGGATTGGCTTTAAGGGTTTCCGCTTGCACTTCAGCTACTAAAAGAATCATATCTAAAAGATCGTTAACTCCCTCACCGTTTAAAGCAGACAAAGGCACACAAACTATTTTACCACCCCAGTCTTCGGGAATGATATTTAATTTAGAAGACAATTCTTGTTTGGTTTTATCTAAATTAGCTTCGCTTTTATCTATTTTGTTAATAGCTACTAAAAAGGGAAGTTTAGCGGCTTCAATAATACGATAAGCTTCAACGGTTTGCGGTTTAACTCCATCATCGGCGGCTACCACTAAAACGGCAATGTCCGCCACTTTGGCTCCACGGTTACGCATGGCTGTAAAAGCCTCGTGTCCGGGAGTGTCAATAAAAGTAATGGGCTGATCTTTATGAATAATTTGGTAGGCACCAATGTGTTGGGTAATACCACCGGCTTCGGAAGCTGTAACATTACTATGACGAATGGTGTCCAATAATTTGGTTTTTCCGTGATCAACATGACCCATGATAACTATCACTGGTGCACGAGAAACAACATCCAGATTTTCGCCTTCTCCAACTAAGCTGGCTTTAATTTTTTCCTGGGCAGATTCATTAAGATCTTGTCCAATAGCTTCTTCTTCACCCAAAGCCTCAACTTCCACACCCAGATCCGCACCAATAACCGAAGCGGTGTCAAAATCTATCTTTTCGTTTAAAGAAGCAAAGATGTTATTTTTCATTAGCTCGGCCAAAATCTTGTTAATTGGTAATTTAACCAAAGCAGCAAAATCTTTAACCGTAATAAAGGGCGGTACAGTGATACTAGTAACTTCGGGTGGAGCAGTTAACTTAACTTTTTCTTCTGGCGCACGACGACTGGCTAAACGCCTAGATAAAACACTCCAACTCCTGATTATTTTATTAGCAGTATGGTTATCTATCTTAATGGCTTTTTGCCCAATATCAAAACCAAGCTTCGGTAAGTTATCCCGAAGCTCTTGGGGAGGGATCTTTAAAATACGCGCTAACTCTGATATATTCATGAAAGAAATTAAAATATTACTTAAGATTATTTAATATTACAACAATTTTTTGGAAAAGTCAATGATTGACTTACCAATCAACCTAATATATTATAATTAGATAGGTCGGGATATCAAAGCCTCAGGTATATCTTAAGTGATACACCGAGTAGGTTAGCTTAAATAGCAAATAAGTATAATTCGGGCGGTTAGCATCTAGCCGCTTCATAAAAGATGAGTTTTTGTCCGTCTTGAAGACCAAAAGAACAAGACTTAAAGACAAAGACTGAATAAATCGAAATAATAAAGCTCAACCTTGGAGCCGCCGTTGACGGCTCCTCCCGATTCTTTCTTTAAAAATCAAACCTTAAAAATGGAAAAAATTAATGTTCCGTACAGTGGATTCAAATTACTCATGGATCTTACGGAATATAAAGATCCATTTGAGTTAAGGGAAATAATTTCCGAGGCAGAATCAAGTTACACAATCGCCTCAATAAAAAAAAGATCTGGGGGAATAAGAAAATTATCAATCCCATCAGATGATTTAAAAGAATTCCAAGGAAGATTCTTAAGAATGTTCTTAAGAAGAATTGAAAAAAGAGGACTGTTGGATGAAGATTTAACCGCCGGTAAAAGCAAGGGGCCAATAGTAAATGCTCATATACATAATTTTTTATACATGGGCAATGTAATTAAGATTGACCTTAAAGATGCCTATACTTCGGTCAAAGACTCGGTAATAATAGATGCCCTAAGAAGCATCTTGGTAAACGAGGTAAATGAATGTCGAGAACTAGCGAAAAAAAGAGCTGAGAAAAGAATTTCATTCAAAAACTATCCAAGACCCCCTATACTCTCCAATAGAAAGGTGCCGTGGTTTAGATGGCTTATCAGACAAGAAGGTAAAGAGTATTTGATCAATACATATATAGAAGACTTCTTATCCGAGTTAAAACCTCTAATTACCAACGAGGGTTGTTTACCACAAGGTCCACCCACTTCTCCTTTTTTAATGGCTCTGGTACTTACCCATCTTAATGTTATCAATGACATAAAAAGATTCCTTTCTGAGAATACAAAAGGCAAATGCCTTGTAACAATATATGCTGATGACATTGTTATATCATCAAGTAGCGACCAACGAGACAAGATAAATGAGATAATAGAAATTATTGAGTCAAACGGAATCCTAAAAGTTAATAAGGAAAAAACAAGGGTATACTCCAAAAAAAGAGGGGGTGCCCTAATAACTGGTTTAAGAGTCAGTGAACAAAATGTCTCCGGAGAAAAGCTTTCTTCTTTGATTAACACTATGAAGAAAAAATCTGTCAGGAAAAAAGCTAGACAAAATCTTGAGCAAAATAAATCTTTTAAAGTTAGTTCAGTTGGCTTTCCCAAAAAAATCATAAAAAAAGTCAGAGGAATAATCAACAGGGCAATTTATGATAAAACTCTTACCAACACAGCAAAAGGCTATATCAGTTTAGCCCGAGGAGTTTATAAAAATCAGACTATGCCCAACCAACTGAAAAAAGTCATTTCAAAATTTGAAAACAATAAAGCCACCTCTTAATAACCAAATAAGGAGGTGGCTATTTTTATAACAAAATAAAAAAGAGTTACCCGAGAGCAACTCTTTATAATCAATGCTATTGTTGAATTATCATTCATCGTAAAAACAACTTAACGCTTCGTTATGTTTTTTGTATTCTGCCGGATTTGAAGCTATCCAAAGATCTTTTACTATTTTAATCCTTTTATCTAATTTTTCTAAGATAATCCACTTAATTAAAAGCCCCAATACAGCTATTGTGAAACTTATAGATGTAATTTGAAAAAACAATTGTGAATCTTGCATACTAGAGCTGGGTAAAAAAAATGAAATAAGGCAAATAGTAAAGGCTACCCATGAAACAATGGTAAATGGTAAAGTCTTTCTAAAATAATCTTGCCTAATAGTTTCAATCCACCAAAGATACTCTGTAGTTTTCATTCTTAGTTTCCTTTTTAAGTTTTATACAAAAATTTGTTTAAAGAACAATACTTTATATTCTTGCATAATTTGTAAGTATTGTCAAGGACAAAAATGTTATCTGCTCTTTTTCTTATAACTAATCATCTTTATATTAATATTACAAAAAATGATCAATAATTAGGAATAGGCCAAAAGACAACTTAACTGGAGCAACACTTGCATTTAATCATATAATCACATATAATCACATATATAACCTATATTAGTAAATTTATGAAAAACATTACTCAAAAGTTTGATCTCAGGATCAAGAACCCCGAGCCACACATCGTTACTCTCTTGGCAGAGATCGATGGTATTAGAGGTGAGTTTAAGTCAGGTTTGCGAATGACTCCGCAAGCCATTACTAGTTTAAAGCGCTCGGTGATTATTACTTCTGCCGGTTCGTCCACTCGTATAGAGGGTGCAAAACTAACGGATAAACAGGTTGAGAAAGTCATGCAGGGACTTTCAGTCTCAAAATTTTCCGATCGTGATTCACAAGAGGTTCAGGGCTATCTTGAAGTACTTCAAAATGTGTTCGACAGCTTTCAGACCTTGCCACTTCGGGAAAGTATGATCACCTCACTTCATAATCAGCTTCTTAAATACTCCCGCAAAGACGACACACATCGTGGCGGTTACAAAAAGAAAGAGAACACTGTTGGTGTACTTGGGCCTGATGGTCAAGTCACCAAGATAATTTTCGAGACCACCCCCGCCTTTCTTACTGGAAAAGAAATGGGGGAGCTTATTGATTGGACAACGGATGCTTTTGAGAAGAACCGTTTCCATCCTTTGCTTCTTATCGCAAATTTTATAATTGAGTTTCTAAAAATCCACCCCTTTGAAGACGGCAATGGGCGTCTTTCACGTGTACTTACAAATCTTTTACTACTCCAATCCGGCTATCAGTTTGTGCAATATGTCTCGCACGAACAAATTATAGAACGTCGCAAAGATGAATACTATTTGGCACTTCGCAAATCTCAAGAAACATTTAAGACCAAACACGATACCATCGTGCCATGGCTTAATTTCTTTTTGTCAGTCGTAAAAGAGCAAGCAACAAAGACTCTCTCATATCTACAAGACGAGAAAGTCGAAGATACTCTATCTCCCAAGCAATACCAGGTCTGGAAATATCTCTCCAGTGTAGGTGAGGCCGCTCCAGGTGAGATTGCAAAAACTACCGGGATCATAACTGTTACGGTCAGTCAAGCACTAGAAAGATTAATCGAGCTTAGACTAATTAAACGGATCGGACGTGGTCGTGGAACACGGTATGTGAAATTATAATACTCCCACAAAAACAAAAATAAGAATTTATCCTAAATTATTGAGCTGCTTCATAGATTGCTCTAATCTCAATCTCAGATAAAATACTGTCATAAATCTGAATATCATCTATCCTACCCTGAAACATTCTTTGTGTTCCATCAACCGTACCTATGTAAGCTGGAACATAACCTCCGCTGTAGGTTGAAGCTATACCATCAAATCTAATAGTTCCATTTAAATAAATTTTCATTTCTTTGGTAATTAGATGAGAAGTAATTGCAATATGTTGCCATTGATTAGCAAAAACTGTTGATGGTCCGGTAGATAAATAAGAAGCTCCAGTATGAAAGAAAAATGCCCCACTTTGAACTGCCGGATACCTAAAAGTGTTAGAAGGATTATATTGCCCACCCACAATATTTCTTAAAGAAGCTACATCTGTCGGGTAAATCCAGGCAGTTAAGGTTACCTCAGTTAGGGTGGGAGCTTGAGCTCCTCCGTGTAAATAATCGTTAGTACCATTAAAAGAAGCTGCGTAATTACCCACCTTGCCCTGACCATACCTTGGGCCTGAGCCGTACCATAATTTAGTATTACCTCCCACTGTACCAAGGCTTGTTATGCTAGCTGTTTGTTCCTCAAAATTAAACCAATGAATGGGCTTAAAGTTTCCTCTAGCAGACTGAAGATATGGTCCGTCTTGACTAAGATAAGTAAATAAAGCATATTCTCCTCCCCCAGAAGCATAACCATATTCCTCGGAATAACCACTACCACCAGACCAAGCTGTTGATGGAACACTGGAAAGATAAATATTGTCATTACTGTCTATAAGGGGTTCTCCTACTGTTAAAGATGAAGGGTATTCATTATTGTTAGCATAATAAAGCTCAAGAGAAGTAGACAAAGAACGAAGATTAGCAAGCCTTTTACTATCCTCGGCTTTAAAGCGACTGCCAGAAAGAGAGATTATAGCTAAGGTAGCTATAATACCAATAATGGCAATAGTTACCAATAACTCTATTAAAGTAAATCCCGCCCGAACTTGGCGAGACTTGGAATTAAGTAAAAACATAATTAAAGCTAATATTCTTAAACCGTTTCACTACTAGTAACCGGACCTGTTTGTTGTCCGCTCTTCTTTGCGGCTTCATGTGCTAACTTAATAATTAAATCTCTTATATGATCAGGATGAGGAACTTGTTCAAAATAAAGCTTGTTCATTTGTCCAGCAGACTGGACTGTAACATCACCGTAACGGAACATGGTTTCCATTATACCATGTGTGTCGGTTGAGACATCTTGTACTCTGGATAAATACTGTTCAGAAACCGTTCTGGAAAAAAAACCGTTTTGTTTAACATCAATTATTCTCTGATCAGTGATAAACCAAACATCAAGAATATAGTCTATAATCATAAAGAATAAAAAGAGCCAGATAAAAAGCAGATAAGCGCTAATGGCCAAAAGGATAGCTGGCCAAAGCCAAACATGGTTCATAATGCTCGGAAAAAGATTAATCATCATGTAAACTAAAACCGCCGGTAAAGCTACCAGTATAAAAAACAAACCAACCTTCTTTAAGGCAATAATAGGGTCCCGATGAACAATCATCTTAACCTCCTCTTCGGGTAAAACATGGGCTATACGATAAAGTTTTAACATAAACTAGAAATTTGAAAAATCAGGAGGAGCGGTGTCTATAAAACCACCAAAAGGTGAGACTATCATGCCCCAATCTACATTCATAAGATAAACAAATGTCAGGTTAAAGATAATACCAGCACCAATTAAATAAATAGTTACCAAAATAGTCCCTGAACCAACACGTCCATACCTCATTAAATGATAAAACCCGATCAGGCTAGCAATAGCCCAAATCAGGACAAAAAAGAGATAAACAAATAATAAATAAGATAGAGAGAAAGTCATGTCTTTATTATAATATATGAGGGTTTTTTAGGCAATAAGTGTTTAGATTATAAAATTATGAACCATTATTCTTGTAAAGAATAGCTTACAGTAGTAATGAACGGAAAGGGTCTTTTTACTATTAGGAACCTTCTTGTTTATACGGCCGAATAAGCTCATCAATAACTGTATGTTTGGAAATAATAGCCAAACTTGATTCCGGATAATTTTTACGCCAGGCTTGAGGGATACTCGCTTTGGCTCTGTCCCATTTGCACTCAAAAAGCTTATATTCCTCACCAGCTCTATACTCTTCAACATAATCAATTTCCTGACCACTCTTGGTTCTCCAAAAATAATTCTTATAAGAAATATCGCTATACATTTTTTCTTTCATTTTTTCAGCAATAAAAAAGTTTTCTAATAACACACCACTATCGTTTCGTAATTCGAACGGATTATAATTATCAATTAGAGTATTTCGTATACCAACATCATAAAAATATATTTTTTTAAGCTTAGTAACCTCACTGTATTTATTAGTGGCAAGTGGCGAAAGTGTAAAGATGATAAAGGCCTGTTCAAGTAGGCGAATATAAGATTCTATTGTTACACTACTTACTGAGAGTTCTTTAGCAAGCTTAAAATATGAAACTTCATTACCTATTTGCAAAGCAAGTAAGCGAAGTAGCTTTGACAGCAGTTCTGGTTTACGTACTCCCTGGTAGCTCAATAAATCACGATACAGATAATCACTGGCGATTTCAGAAATAATTGCACGTGCCCGCTTAGGTTGTGCAACAAGTTCAGGGTAACTTCCATATATCAATCGTTCAGTTAACCGATCACGTAACTCGTGTAGAGAAAAAGTGTTAGCTAGTTCTTTGATTGAAAGTGGAAAAAGATAATATTTTATGTTTCGTCCAGTTAAGGGTTCATTAATCGTATTAGCTAACTCAAAGGAGCTTGAACCAGTGGCAATAATTTGAATATCCGGATAATTATCAGCTAGAATTTTTAAGGTTAAGCCGATATTTTCCACTCTCTGTGCTTCATCCAAAATAAATAGATTTCCCTCACCAAGATACTGACGCAAGGCCTCGGCTGACTTTGGAGCTAAGCTCTGCGCAACCGCTGGATTATCGCACGACAAATAAACCCCGTTATGTTTTTTAAGGATTTCCCTGCATAACGTAGTTTTTCCCACTTGTCTGGGGCCATAGATAATAATAACCTTGCCAAAAAAGAGGTTTTTTAATATTGGTTCTAGATTTTTTCGTTGAAAAATAAGGGTATTATGCATAAATTTAAGTTTTTTAATTATACTATAAATTATAGTATCATTTTTTTAATTATAATGCAAATACTGAGAAAATATCAACTAATTTAATCATTTATATCTAGAATTAATTATCGTCCTCCTTTTCCTTAAAATGTTCATAGGCTCTGGGGGTTACTTGTCTGCCTCTCGGGGTTCTTTCCAGAAAACCTAGACGGATAAGGTATGGTTCATATACTTCTTCAATGGTGGCTATATCTTCCCCAATAGCTGCGGCAATCGTGGAAAGTCCCACCGGTCCACCTGAGAAATTATCCATAATGGTTTTAAGTATTTTTCTATCTAACTTATCCAACCCAACTTCATCAACCTCTAAAAGTGCCATAGCTTCTTCAGATAGACTCTCGGTAATCTTCCCCTCACCCTTAACCTCACAATAATCCCTAACTCTTCTTAAAAGACGATTAGCAATTCTCGGGGTACGCCTTGAACGATTAGCCAACAATTTCCCGGACTGATTCTCCAGTCCCACACCTAAAATTCTGGCGCTCCTTTCCAGTATTTTTTCCAAATCTTCAACTTCATAAAAATCCAGATGATAAGTCATACCAAAACGATCTCGCAAGGGTGAGGATAAAAGACTGGCCTTGGTAGTTGCCCCGATAATCGTAAAACGAGGTAGATCAAGTCTAAGCATCTTAGCTGAAGGACCTTTACCGATTACAATATCTAAGGCATAATCTTCCATCGCCGGATAAAGCACTTCTTCAATTAATCTCGGTAAGCGATGTATCTCATCAATAAAAAGAATATCTCCTGGCTGGAGGTTGGTTAAAATGGCAGCTAAATCTCCAGCTTTTTCCAAAGCCGGTCCTGAAGTAACTCTAATTTGCGCACCTAACTCTTTAGCTACAATATGAGCCAAAGTTGTCTTACCCAAACCGGGAGGACCATATAAAAGAACATGATCTATGGGCTCACCCCGAGCCTTAGCTGCTTTAATTAAAATTTCCAAATTAGCTTTAACTCTTTCTTGTCCAACATAATCTTCCAAACTACGCGGACGCAAACCCACCTCAGCCGAGGCTTCGTCGTTCTCTGTCGTTAAACGAGGGTCAATGGGTTTAGACATAGGAAATACTTAAAGATTAATAAAAGATAAGGTAAAGGAGAAGAATGGCGGAATAGCCGAATAACAAAAACCATTTATTAGACCAACCGATACCGGAAAAATGAAATTTAGATAAAGGCCAAATGATCGGGGTAGGAAAAGCTTTGCCGGAATGAGTAAAGATATCTATTAAAATATGCAATCCCCAACCGCACCAAGCTAAAGCTAACCAATCTAAAGAAAAAAGTTTAAATAAGATAAAGATAACCAACCAAACTAATAGGCTATGCGAAATATTATACAGCTTAAAAACAAAGGGCGGGAAAATGGATTGTGGAGGTTTTTTAAAAAATAAAATCTTATGTAAAAAAGCACTATTAAACATGCCACCAAAACTAACCAAATCCGGCAAGATGCCGAATAAAATTGTAACTGTTCTTTGGGTAGTTGGCATATCTTTAAAAACCAAATTGGTTAAAAGAATATGAGAAATCATGTCCATAAAGAAAATTTGAGATAAATATTTAACTTACAACAATCTTAGAATCTAAAATCAAAGACTATTGCTTAGTCGGGGTTTTGCCTCGCAGAGCATCTTTAACAAGGTCTTTTACTTCATCGGAAAAATCGGCGTTAAGAATCCATTGCAGGAAACCGGGTTCAGTTTGGGCTACCGCTGCCAGGCTCTGATTCTTAAACTTGGAAAAACCAAAATAAAGGACACCGTCTTTCCAATAGAACTTACCTTCAACATCAGCACGGTCTTCGCACATTTCTTCATGCGCCCGTCTAACCTCTTCCCAACCGTATTTTGCCAATTGGGCGATAATCACTTCATCCGTAGCTTTAACATCCACTAAGGCGTCATGGGCTCCCACTAACTCTTTACCACAATAAAGACGATAGGCAGTGGTTAGGTTACGAGGCTCCATGTAATGATAAATAACTTTTCCATCTATAATCCTCTCCGGACTATAACTAAAGGCCAAACCAGAGCGCATAAATTCTCTTTTTAAAAGAGGTAGATCAAAACCCACTACATTAAATCCTCCGTAATAAGAATCTTTAAAAAGATCAAAGATCTCTTGAGCCTGTTCTTTAAAAAGCGGTTGATCTAATAAATCTTGGTTAACATAGCCATGGGTCTTGGAAGCTTCGGGAGAAATCGGGTAATCTGGATTAAAAAGACGCATTTCACTAATCGCCTCACCCTGTCCCGGGCGATGCAGAACATAAGCCAATTGAATAATCCGATCATCATTAACCGACAAACCAGTAGTTTCAAGGTCAAAAACGATTAAGGGCTTATCTAAACCCAAATGATCCGCCTGATTAAGTTTCATAACTTATAATATAAATATAAAAACGATAAACCCTCCTATATCTTAATATCAGTATATCTTAAGATAAGGAAAATTGCTAATTTATAAAAAACAGCCTCATAGTGTTAAATGAAGCCGTAAATTTTATTAAGTTTTAACAACTAATCCTAAAATTAAGATGATAACCAAACAATAACGAATATAATTATTGCTAATAAACAAAAAGCTAAAAATCCTATAAAAATCATCAGTAATAATCTCTTGAAGCTTATCTCGCGGGTAAAGTCATTAGAATAACTTTTTAATTTACGATATTTTTTTACTGGTATAAGTCCTAATCTACCTGGAGCGGTGTTTGGAATAACAATTAATATAATAGTAATTATATACAAAAGAATAAACAAAACTGGGCTAAAAATCTTATCATACCACATGAGCTCACCCTCTGAGTCTTTAAGAATATTTTTCTCAACATACTCCTGGTACTCTTTATTTTTCTGAGCTTCTCTCTCAAACCAATCCATCTTCTTGGGAGATTTTTGTATATCGTCCATAGATATAATTAATTAATAGCAGAAAACTAACCTGACAAATTACTAATGACTTTCTTTAATAATTCCATTGTATCATATTTTTTATCACAAAGGAATTCATATTCTTAGCAATAAAATATAATATAAAACCCCAAAAAACCATCCCCTTGCCAAGCCTTAAAAGACATGATAGCATAGGATTATCACCTTATTAATAACTGTTTCCTTTTGTTGCGGTGATCTGTTTATACCTCAGTTATGCTTTGTTTAAACCTTTTTATTACTAAATCTCTTCATCTCCCTTTAAAATCAGAGGGGATTTTGACGTTTTCCTCGGTTAAAAAACATCTTTAATTTGGTATACGATCAGCGCGGCCAAGGAGTTTATCCTTATGCCATATCTTATCTACGGCGGCATAGCTTTGCTATCTTTGGCTTTGGGCTACTGGCTACGTAAACAACGTGCCCTGTCTGAAACCAATAGTGCGGAATTACGCGCCGAAAAAATTATTACCGAAGCTAAAAGTAAAGAAAAACAAATTATCCTGGAGACCCAGGATAAAGCTTTAACGATCATTGAACAAGCTAAAATGGAGGCGGCTAATCGTCATAAAGAAGTAACCGAAATACAAGCTAGATTAGAACAAAGAGAAAACACTTTCTCCCAAAAACTACTTGAACTCCAAGACAAACAACAAGCTCTTTATGATAAGATCGCCAAAATAGAAGAGACCAAAGAAAAGATTAAAAAGATCCAAGAAGAACAAACCGCGGCTTTAGAAAAAATAGCCGGCATGAGTAAAGAAGAAGCCCAAGAGACTTTGTTGAAAAAAGTTGAAAACGTTAGCAAGGAAGCTTTGGAATCTCGCTTAAAGAAAATGGACCAAGAAACCAGCGAAGCGATTGATGAAAAAACTCGCGAAATGGTCTCAGCCTCCATGCAAAGACTATCCTCTAACTTTATCACCGAACTTACCACCACTACCGTTGACCTACCCAGTGATGACATGAAAGGCAGAATTATCGGGAAAGAAGGTAGGAATATTAAATCAATAGAACAATTAACCGGCGTGGAAATTATTGTAGACGATACACCTAACGCCATTACCATCTCCGGTTTTTCAGCCATTAGACGACATATTGCCAAAAAAGCTTTAGAATATTTAATTAAAGACGGACGTATTCACCCTGGAAAAATTGAAGACGCGGTAGAGCAGGCTAAAAAAGAATTAGCACTGGATATTAAAAAAGCCGGTGAAGAAGCTTTATATGAACTGGGTATTACCGGCTTTGATCCTAAACTGGTACAGATTATCGGGCGACTTAAATACCGTACTAGCTACGGACAAAACGCCCTAAAGCACGCAGTGGAAGTTGCTCACTTAAGCGGCCTCTTAGCCGAAAGCCTGGGCGCTGATACAAGCATAGCTAAAAAAGGCGGACTATTACATGACATCGGTAAAGCCATAGATCATGAAGTAAAAGGTTCTCATCCGGAAATCGGTGGGCAAATTGCCCGTAAATTCGGCTTAAGCCAAGAAATTATTAACCCAATTGAAAAACACCATGATGATAGACCAGAAGATCTAATCACTGTTATTGTTAAAGTAGCAGACGCCATTTCATCTTCCAGACCAGGCGCCAGACACGACAGCTTTGAACAATATGTCCAAAGACTAGAAGAACTCGAAAAAATTACCCAATCATTTGTTGGAGTAGAAAAGGTCTACGCTATTCAAGCCGGTAGGGAAATCCGAGTATTTGTTAAACCTGAAGAGGTTAGCGATATGACTGCCAGAGAACTAGCTAGAGATATTGCCAAGAAAATTGAACAAGAAATGACTTATCCGGGAGAAATTAAGGTAAATCTTCTAAGAGAAACCAGAGTTATTGAATATGCTCGTTAATTAAACAGTAAATAAGCCAAGGAATGTTATCTATGAATCATAAAATCTTAATAAATAAATATGGCTATAAAAAGGCTAAAGTAAGCCATTATATTAATGCCTCTTTACAGACAAAAAAATCTGTGCTATAATTAAACAATAGCTCAATATGCACCTCTTCTCTTTTTTTAGACGAAACAAGGCCAAGGAAAATATTAATAATCTTGATCAACAGCTGGTTTTCCATTTGTCCAAGTCAAGAATCCCAAGCCTCAAACAACTAAAATATCTTAGAACTTACTTAAGCTCAAAAGAAAAATTGTTGCTTAATTTTTGTCTTGTCTTAGTTTTAGTAAGCTTAGGTTATCTGGGAATTAAAACCTACCTTAATGCCACCGAACTGACTCCAAAAAACGGCGGTAGATATACCGAGGGTATTGTTGGTAATCCACAATACATTAATCCCCTATATAGCTTGCTTAACCCAACCGACGCCGACCTGGAAAGACTGATGTTCTCTCGTTTATTTACCACTAACGAAAACGGAGCTACCATACCTGAATTAGCCTCTTCTTTGGAGGTTTCCGAAGATGAGAAAACTTATACCATTACCTTAAAAAATGCTCTGTGGCACACCGGCGACGCCTTAACAGCTGATGACGTTGTCTTTACTTTTGAAAGAATACAAGACCCAAGCTACCATTCTCCACTACGTAATCGTTTTGCCGGAGTAAGTATTGAAAAGCTTGAAGATAATAAAGTTGCCTTTACTCTAAGAGAGCCCTTTGGAAGATTCCCGTCTCTACTTAATTTCGGTATTATGCCGAAAATAATCTGGGAAAGCACTAATCCGGAAACAGTTACTTTAGCGGAATACAATATAAAACCTATCGGCTCAGGACCATATCGTTTTAAAGTCTTAACTAAAACAAAGTCAGGTACCATCCGTTCTTACACTTTGGAAAGAAACCCGGACTATTATGAACAATCTCCTTATATTGATGAAATAGTCTTTAAGTTTTTCCCAAGCGGACAAGAAATGGTGGCAGCCCTAAATAACGGACAAATAAACGGAGTAGCTTCTTTACCACCAGAATTAAGAAATTCCTTAATTGCTCCCAATACCCTAACAACCCAAACAATTGCTCTACCAGAGTTAACAGGAGTTTTCTTTAATACTAAATCAGCCGCTCCTTCGGGACAATCTTTAGTTAGAAGAGCCTTGAGAATGGCGATTCCAAGAGAAACTATTCTTAATAACCTAAGCGATGAAACATATGGTTTAACCGCTACTGGACCCCTACCTCCCTATTATCCCGGAGCTCGTTTTGACTCAGGAGAAGATAGACAAAGAGCAGAAGAAATTCTAAAAGAAGACGGCTGGATAGCGGTTGAAATAAAAGGAGAGGGTAATGAGCAAGAAGGAACAGAAGGAGAAGAAGAACAAACTGAAGAAACTTCTTCACCAACCACCGATGAACAATCTGAAGGAGAAGGAGAAGGAGAAGTTGAAAACGAAACTGAAGGAGAAGAAAATAACTCTTCTGATTCTTCTACACAAACCCCCCAAACAATACCTGAAAAAGACAGATTGGGCGAAGGACGATGGCTAGTTAAGGGAGATAAGGCTTTAATTGTTAGGCTAGTAGCTCCAGAAAACCTTGAAAAGGCCGCTGAAGAAGTGGCGATGGCTTGGGAGTCGCTAGGAATAAAGACCGAAATAACCCTAAGATCTGAAGAGGTAATTAAAGAAACTATTATCCCCAACAGGCAGTTTGATGCTCTGTTAATTACCCAAAGCTTGCCCGGTGGAGATATTTATCCCCTCTGGCATTCAGCCGCCGCTGTACAGTTAACTGGTTTAAGTAATGAAACTATTGATACTCTTTTAGAAGAGGCTCGCTTAACCGGACATATTGAAGCTATGGCAGAAAGATACGGCAAGCTCCAAGATATCTTTGAGGAAGAAGCTCCCCTTATTCCCCTATACTGGCAAGCCCATGGTTATCTTCAACCCAAGAAACTTAAAGGTTTTAACCGAAACTTTATGCTGGGTAGAGCAGATAGATTTAATCAAATAACAAATTGGCATCTTAACCAAAAAAGAATTAGAAGCTTAGCAGATTAAAATTACTTTAAAAAAACAATAGCCGAAGTGGCGGAATTGGTAGACGCGCAGCGTTCAGGTCGCTGTAAAGGCAACTTTGTGAGGGTTCGAGTCCCTCCTTCGGCACAGAAAATATTTTAATTGTTTGCGTGACAGACAACTTTTAAAAATTCTTCTGAGAAATTTATTTCTCATATATTTAATTAATTTATTAATCCCTCTGATCGTGTTTATTTAATGCGAAGAGATTTTTAAGTATGATAACAAAATACAAAAACCAGGATCAAAAAAGATCCTCAAGTCGGCTTAGAACAAGCCAAGACGTTTCATCTTCTAAAAAGAACGAAACAAATCCTCGGACAAATGTCCGAAAAACACAGGGCGGTTCTTTACCTAAACCTGTTCTTAAAAGAAGAAGTGGTGGTAATACCGCTCCAAAAATTAACATTGTTCCCGGACAAAAAGTTTCAACAGTTGGCAAACTGCGGATAATCCCAGTGGGCGGCTGTGAAGAAGTCGGAAGGAACATGACAATCTTTGAGTATGAAAACGATATTGTAATCGTGGACATGGGACTGCAATTTCCCGAAGAAGATATGATGGGTATTGACTACATCATTCCCAACATTGAATACCTTAAAGGCAAAGAAAGAAATATCCGAGGAGTTATTTTCTCCCACGGACACCTTGATCACATAGGTGCTGCTCCAATTCTCTTAGAAAGATTGGGCAACCCCCCGATTATTGGCAGACCAATGACCATTGCCATGGTTAAACATAGAGTAGAAGACTATAAGCCAAACTCCTCTAAAAATCTTAAGGTTAGTATGATTAAAAACCTTAGCGATAAAATGAACTTAGGAGTTTTTAAGGCCAGCTACTACCAAGTAGAACACTCTATCATGGATGCGGTTGGTATTATTTTATCTACACCTTGTGGTACGGTTATTCATCCAGGCGACTGGACTATGGAAAGAGATAAAAAAACTAATGAGCCGATGATTGATTACACTCACCTAGCCCAACTACCTCGTCCAACTATCCTGATGCTTGAAAGCTTGGCGGTAGTTAGTACTAAACCAAGCCCCACAGCTGAAGACCTTAAAATTAACCTAGAAAAAATTATTGCACCCTCTCCTGGTAGAATAATTATCGGAACCTTTTCTTCCCAGGTGGAAAGAGTGGGCTGGATTATTGAAATAGCCGAGAGAACTGGTAAGAAGGTAGCTCTGGACGGCTATAGCATGAAAACCAACGTGGAGATAGCCAGAGAATTGGGTTATATTAAAGCCAAAAAAGAAACCTTCATTAAAATTGATCAGATAGGTCAATATCCGGATAATAAGATAGTAATCATTTGTACTGGCGCACAGGGTGAAGAAAACGCTGTTTTATCCAGAGTTATAGACGGTAGCCACCGCTCCCTGAAAATTCAAAGGAATGATACCATAGTTTTATCTTCTTCTATTATCCCAGGTAATGAAAGAACTATCCAAAGACTAATAGATAACCTCTATCGCCAATGCGATAACGTCATCCACGGCAACCTAATGGATATTCATATATCAGGACACGGCACCAGAGACGATCTGGCTTTTATGCTTAAAGCCATTAAGCCAGATTACTTTATCCCTGTGTATGGTAACTACTTCATGCTTAAAGAAGCGGAAAAACTAGCTAAAGGCATAGGTTTTAGTCCGCAAAGAATAATTGTACCAGATAACGGTATGGTAATTGAATTCAATAAACAAGGAAATGTGCCAACTAAAGAAAAAATACCAGCTAACTACGTCTTTGTAGACGGGATGGGCGTAGCTGACTCAAGCCATAATATAGTTTTACGAGATCGTAAGATGATGTCCGAAGACGGTATGATTGTCTTAATAACAACCATAGATTCAAAAACCGGCGAACTCTTAAGTAGCCCGGATATAATCTCCAGAGGTTTTGTTCATATGAAAGAAAGTAGAGAACTAATCCAAGAAACCAGAAATAGAATAAGAGCCATAATTAAAAAGAGACCAACCCCTCAACCAGGTATGACCGAAGACGATTATCTTAAAAGCCGCCTAAGAACGGAAATAGGGCAATTCCTTTTCCAGCAAACCAAGAGAAGGCCCCTCCTTATGCCGGTAGTTATTAGGGTTTAGTAAAGATAAAAGATAAAAAAGAGCTAAAGAATAAACCAAAAAATAACTATAGTGGATAACTAAAAAACACGCATAATAGCGTGTTTTTTATTTATAGTATTTTAACAAACTAACCAAGAGTTCTTTCAAGCTTTGAGACAACCTTACTGGTGTTAATATTGTTAAATAAATTAACCCAGGCGTTTGTTTGAATAACCGTTAGAACAGCTCCTCCGATAATAATTAACGCCAGTAGGGCAATAGCTCCCAAAAAGGCAACAATGTAAAAGAATAATAGTGACTTAACAACTACGGCGATTAAGGCTAAAGCTACAAAAGGAATTGCCAAAGAAACTACTAATAACAAAATAATTAAAGTACCAATTATGCTTATAGCAAAAAGAATAAAGGCCATTTCTAAACTAATAAGCCAATTAGCAACAAAAAGTTTAAGGCCAGCTCTAATGGATTCCATTAAAGATTTCTTCTTTAATACCAAATAAGCCATAGCATATTTAACTGTTAAAGCGGCGCAAAGGGATAGGCCGATCATGAAGATAAATAATACCCAATAGGCGAAACTAACCCAAATTCCTTCATTCCAAATTAATAGCGGTAAAACGGCAATCACCGTAAAGATGTAAATTACCGCATAAGATAATAGATAAAGCCCCAAAGCTGGCCAAAAGTATTTTATACCCTCCCTGAAACCCAAAGACATATCATGTTTTCTCTCAGAAGAATTCAATTTATGACCACTAGCAATAGCTCTATCTGAATTATTAATCAAAGCAACTTGTGAAACAGTGGAAAGCCAAATTAAGGCACAAGAAAAAGCTAACACAAAAAGAGTTAACGCCAAAAGACCAAAGAAATCTCCAGGATTGGTTACCATTAAATCATTAAATCCTCTAAAAAGACTACCATCAAAAAGTCCAGTGGACGACCACTTTTGCCAATCGTTTAATATTCCTTGATCACGATTAAGGAATCTAGAAAAAAATTGAAACTCAAAATTACTAGACAATAAAGTTGCGAACAAACCAAAGAACCAAAGGTACTTGTGGTTCCAGGCTACAATAAAGGCCTGTTTAATAATTGTTCTATAAAGAGTCATATGACAAGCATGTTATAATTTAATAATCTTATTATAGCATAAAAAACCAAAAGCCGGCAAGATAAGGCCGACTTTTGATTTTATTATCTATAATTATGGCTCTTTTTATCCTATTATCATCTTATTCTTCACTGTCCCCATCCTTATCTTTCGCCTTTTCTTCAGTCTTTCTATCATTCATTAAAGCTAAGAATTCTTCTTGTTCAATAGTCTCTTTTTCTAGTAATTTATCAGTAATTTTCTGTAAATCATCCCTGTATTTAATAATAATCTCCTCAGCTTTTTTCATACCCATATCAATAAAGCCGGATATTTCCTTATCAATCTCCTCAGCAGTCTTTTCGCTATAATCTCTAGCCTCGTAATCACTCTTGCCAAGATAACCAGCTTCTTCTTTATCGCCAAAAGTTCTTGGGCCAAGGTTTTCCGACATACCATAATCGGTAATCAAACGACGAGCCAAAACCGTAGCGCGACGTAAGTCGGAGGTGGCACCGGTAGTTACTTCTCCATAAACATTTTTTTCAGCCATATAGCCTCCTAATAAAACAGCGATCTCTTCAATAAAGTCTGATTTGGTATGCAAATGCTTATCTTCACTCGGTAACTTTAAGGTATAACCCCCTGCTCGGCCACGAGCGATAATAGAAACTTTATGAACATCATCTGCTCTTGGTGATTTATGAGCTACTAAAGCATGGCCAGCTTCATGATAGGCGGTTATTTCTTTCTCTTTAGGAGAAAGAATACGAGATCTTCTTTCTGGACCAAGCATAACTTTTTCAATGGAATCAAAAAGATCTTCCATTAAAATAACTTTTCTACCCCTTCTAGCCGCCAACAAAGCCGCTTCATTTAAAGCATTCGCTAAATCAGCACCGCTAAAACCAGGAGTTCTTTCGGCTATTTTTCTTAGAGCAACTTCTTTATCCAAAGGTTTTTGCCTGGAGTGAATTTTTAAAATAGCTTCTCTGTCATTAATATCCGGCTCATCCAAAACCACTTGTCGATCAAAACGCCCAGGACGAAGTAAGGCCGCATCTAAAACATCAGGGCGATTGGTAGCTGCCATAACAATTACTCCGGCGTTAACTTCAAAACCATCCATCTCAACCAATATCTGGTTAAGTGTCTGTTCTCTTTCATCATGAGAACCTCCAACACCTGTACCTCTTTTACGACCAACAGCGTCAATTTCATCAATAAAAATTATACAAGGAGCACTGCGCTTGGCTTTACGAAAAAGATCTCTTACCCTTGAGGCTCCTACCCCAACAAACATTTCTACAAATTCCGAACCAGAAATACTAAAAAATGGGACATTAGCTTCACCGGCTACCGCTCTAGCTAACAACGTCTTCCCCGTACCAGGACTACCAAGCAGCAAAACACCACGAGGTATTTTAGCTCCTAGTTCGGTAAATTTATTGGGGTACTTAAGAAAATCAACCACTTCACCTAATTCTTCCTTAGCTTCTCTAACTCCGGCTACATCATTAAAGGTTATTTTATCTTTCGGGGACTGTAAATTAACTTCTCTGGCTTGAGATTGCCCAAACATCATGGCCTTGCTATTGGAACCTTGGACAGAACGATACATTAAGAAAAGGAAAAGTCCCAACAAAAGAACCGGAAAAAGAAAAGGCAAAAGAGTGCCCAACCAAACAGATGCTCCAGTTGGAGCCTCTACGGTAATAGACAAAGAGCTCATTTCTTCAGCAGTTACTCCATAGTTAGCCAAAAGTTCGGTTAAAGCTTGTCCAGTTTCCTTAAGAGCGGTTTGTTCTTGTCCGTCTCTAAGCTTAATAAAAAGCTCATCAGCGCGTACCTCTACTGATTCAACCTTATCTTCTTTAATATTTGAAACCAAAGAAGCCAGATCTGTTTTATCCGGCTCTTGGCGATTGTTTCCTATTAAAGAGAATAAAACTCCCAAAAAGATAAAACAAAAAACAATCAGTAAGAAATTCTTTAAAAAAAGCTTCATAAATTAATAACCACTCAATTACTCAATCATCTTACGAATGGAATGAATCTTATAAGCAACGTAAAAAAGACTGTAGGCGATAAGAAGAATTATCAAGCCTATTAAGAGTCTAACTAAAAAAGTGTCCCAAACTACCACTACGGCCATAATCAACAAGAATAAGCCGTTAGCGATAAAGATCCACATAAGATCCGTTAAACGCTGCTTAATAAGCGTAATGATGTTTTGCATATGATTAAAATTAAAGTGAATAAAATTCTCTTTAATTATACCAAAAAAGCTTTAAAAGTTCAAATGAGTTGCTAGGGTTATTCTATATCAACTTAGCTAACTTAACATCAATAATTTAATCGCCACCAATAAATAATACAAACTTATTATGAATTAGTATCGTCCGAATTGCCTTCTTCGTCTACTTCATCTTCCCTAACCACTTCATCCTTATCCTTATCTTCCGGAGTTTCTTCTTTTTCCTTATCCTTTTTTTCTTCTGATTCACCTTTTACGTCCTCTTCTTTACCTTTCTTGTCCTTCTTGTCTTCTTTATCTTCTCCATCTTTTGTATTTTCTTCTACCTCATCTTCTGTTGTATCTTCTTTGTCTTTATTCTTTTCATTTTTTGGTTTACGTGAACGAGCTTTACCTGGTACAGCCAAACCTAAACGATGTTCTTTAGAATCAAGTGAAATAACTTCAAAAGTTGCAGTTTCCCCAGCCTTAAAAGCATCTTCTATTTTTTTACCAGCCGTTAAACCAAGTTGACTAATATGAGCCAAACCATGAATGTCTTGATCAAGTTCAATAAACAAACCAAAAGGATTTACCTTAAGGATCTTTCCTTCAACATTTTTACCAACAGCATATTTTTCCTCAACGTTTTTCCAAGGGTCATCTAAGAGATTCTTAACGGAAAGAAAAATCTTTGCTCCTTCAATACCGATAATCTGGGCTTTAACATTATCTCCGACTTTATAAAGATCAGACGGATCTTCAATACGTTGCCAAGCTAACTGACTAATATGAATTAAACCTTCAAGGTTACCTCCAAAGTTAACAAAGACACCAAAACCGGTAACGGCAATAACCGAACCTTCCACTGAGTCGCCAACTGCATATTGGGAAATAACATCTTTTTGTTTTTCCTGCCAAGCATCCTTTTCACTAACCACTAGTTTTTCTTCCTTGCGATCCAAAGCAATAATTCTAACTTCAGCTTCCGTTCCAACTAGAGATTTCAGTTTTTCAAAAATTTTGGTTTTATCTCCACCTGAAACACGAGGGTAGTTTTCCGGAGAGAGCTGAGAAACAGGCAAGAAGGCTTGAATTTGTGCATAGCTTACCATTAAGCCACCGCGATTAGCCGCGTTAATTTTAACACTAATCGGTTGTTTCTTTTCATAAGCCTCGGTTAAACTCTGCCAAGCTTTTTCTTGTCCAGCAAAACGGAAAGATAATTCAAGTTCACCGTTTTCATTTTCAGGTTCAATAACCGTTGCTTCAATTTCTTCACCAGGCTTAAGACCAGCAAACTCACTAGCCTCAAAATAAAGTTCACGTCCACGTACTACACCGGTTAAAAAACCGCCGATATCAATTTTAACTTCCGCCTTAGAGGCAGACAGAATCTTGCCCTTAACGGTATCTCCGACCTGGGGAATGGTTATTTTACCCTCACGTTCTTTAAGTAAGGCAGCAAAATCTTGGCCAGCACTTTTTGTTTGATTACTCATAAAATAAAAAAAGAGTTTCTTAACCTCTGCTCCAATAAGAGCTTGGGTCTTTCGGCCACCCGGACGATATACGTCTTTCTCCCGAAAGGTTATTAAAGGTGGTATTCAATTTATTACCTATTATTTATAGCATAGAGGAAAAGAAAAAGCAAGGGTTAATTAAAAGCCTCTTTTTCAATAAAACCTCCCTTAATAGGGAGGTTTTATTGATATTTTGTTCAAAGATTTAATCTTTTTGCTTAACTTTTCATCCTTACTTTTAATCTTACATAGGTACTCCACAAGCAGCTGAGTTAGCGTTACTGGCGGCTGTACCTTCACCAAAACCAGGAGAAGGTGTACCAGCAGGCATAGCTTCGGAACACTCTGAAGGTTGATTATTAAAAGCGGCACAAATGGTAGCCATTAAGCTTTGGCTGTCTCTACCAGTGTTAACTTCTTTACCATTAATAACCAAAGTTGGTGAACCCTGGACTCCGTATTTTTTATTATCCGCATCATGAATAGAAAAAGGAGGGAACTGTCCGTTATAGGTAGTGCGGTCATTATAATTAGCAGTTAACTTGTAGTCTGAATCAGCTTTAGAAACACAAGAAGAAATTTTGCCTTCATCTAAACCAGCTTGTGTACCACAAGCAGCTGAATCACCAGCTTTAACAAAACAATTAAGATAGCCAACTAACTTTTCTGGTTGTTCTTTATCAATACAGTATTGGCGAGCTTGTTCATCGATTTCAATCTTGTCATGCATGGCATAGTTAACAAATTTAGGTTGGAAGTCCATCTTATCACCCAAAGCGGCGACTACTGGTAAAATACCTTTTTGCATTTGTAGACCAAATGGACAATGACTCATAACAAACAACTCAACTACTGGTTTCTCTGATTTAGGCAAATCGGCAGGAATAACTGGAGCTGAAGCAGTTGAGGGGGCGCCGTCCACTCCTTGAGAAGCCAAGGAAACCGAAGTATCCATACCTTGAGGGAAGAACATCTTACCATCCTTTGACATAAAAGATTCAATGGAATCTCCCTCCAACATAACGGTTAACTTATAAAGAGTCTTATTATAATCCGTTACCTCAGAAACAGTAGCGGTAGAGCCAGAAACAAGCTCTGAATTAATATATTTTTCAGCTAAGGTCTTAGCTTCTTCAGGTGAAAGCTTTTTAGCACTGCTAAAATTTCCATCGCCAAAGTTAGCTACCGCCACAATAACCAAAACCACCGCAATGGCGATAACGGCTATTAAAGTGTTAGAATTTTGCGACTTGGTCGCTGGGCTACCATGGCTGCCTTGATGGGCATGTCCCTCATGAGAAGGCTTATGTTCATGATGGGCATGTCCCTCATGAGAAGGCTTATGTTCACCATGGTGTTGGTGATTATTTTCCATATATTTATGTATGTTATTAAAAAGCCCTAAAAGCTTATTTAAAAATAATTAATAAAATTATAAAATTATTGGTTAAATAACCAATGGTTATTATAGTTATTACAGTATACCTTAAGTAAGCCAAGGGGTCAAATAAAAAGCTTAATCTGAGATTAACCTAATTAATTAAACCCAGGTAACACAGGCTACCGAGTCTCCTTCTTCCTTAAAGCGCATTAAGCGTACCCCTTGGGTATCCCGACCAGATTCGCTAACCGTCTTAAATGGCAAACGAATAACCTGTCCTTTAGTAGAGATAATGATCAGATCCTTATTGCTCATAGCCTCAATATTAACAACATAAGCGTTAGTTAAAGTACCAGTTTTCGTGGTTACTTTAGCGGTCTTAATACCACTGCCGCCTCTAGATTGAACCTTATAAAGAGCTAAAGGCGTACGTTTACCATAGCCACCAGCCATAACGGAGAGGATTTGCATATCTTTGGATTTTTTCTGCTCCTCGGCAATAATACCCATACCAATAACACTGTCGTCTTTTTTAAGGCGAAGCCCGATAACTCCGGCCGCACTGCGACCCATTGGTCTAACATCGCTTTCTTTAAAGCGAATAGCTTGTCCGGCGGAAGTGATTAACTGTATTTCATCTTTACCGGAAGTTGGTTTAGCCCAGATTAACTCATCATCATCTCTAATAGTTAAAGCAATTAAGCCAGAACGACGAACTTTACCAAATTCGCTTAATTCTACTTTCTTAACCACGCCCTTTTTAGTGGCAAAGAATAAGAATTTGCTTTTATTCATTTTATCCAAAGGCAAAACCGAAGTTACTTTTTCACCGGGTGAAAGCTGCAGGAAGTTAACAATTGCTTGTCCTTTAGCTGTTCTTTGGGCCGAAGGGATTTCATAAGCTTTAAGTTGGAAAACTCGTCCGCGAGTGGTAAAGAAAAGTAAATCATCATGAGTTAGGGTGGTAAGCATAAATTCCACCATGTCTTCTTCTTTAGTAGTTAAGCCTATAACTCCCTTCCCGCCCCTGGCCTGAGTTTTAAACATGGAAGGAGCTAGACGTTTAATATAGCCATCTCTGGTCATAACCACTACCACCTCTTCGTTGGGTACAAAATCTTCCACATTAAACTCTCCAACCGGATGATCAACCAACCTTGTTCTTCTTTCATCACCGTATTCTTCTCGCAATAAATTCATATCTTCCCTAATAATTTGTAAAATCTTTTTGCGAGAACCCAAAATACCTTCCAACTCTTTAATTAAAGCTTTTTTGTCTTTAAGTTCGTTTTCAATTAGCAAGCGTTCAAGGTTAGCTAAAGATCCAAGTTTCATTTCCACAATAGCCAAAGCTTGCTTATCCGATAATTTAAATTTCTTAACCAAATTAATTTTAGCTTCATCTCGATTACGGGAAGCTTTAATTAACTTAATTACTTGATCAATATGCAAAAGAGCTATCATTAAACCATCCAAAATATGAGCTCTGTCTTTGGCTTTTTCCAAATCAAATTCCGTTCTTCTTCTAATAACGACCTCGCGATGCTTAATATATTCTTCTAAAACAGATTTAAGATTTAAAACACGAGGTTGGATACCATTAATTAGAGCTAATAAGTTAAGGTGAAAAGTTTCTTGTAGCTGCGTCATCTTATAAAGACTATTTAAAATCTTTTTTGGAAAAGCATCTTTTTTAAGTTCAATTACCACCCGAACACCGGCTTTATCTGATTCATCGCGCAAATCTCTAATACCTTCAAGTTTTTTCTCTCGTACCAAATCGGCGATTTTTTCTACCAAGTTAGCTTTGTTAACCTGAAAAGGAATCTCACTGATTATTATATTATAAGTATCCTGTTTAGCTTCAACAATCTCGGCTACTCCACGTGTAACAATACCGCCTTTACCGGTGGTATAAGCTTTAATAATAGCTTCGCGATCATAAATAATACCACCGGTCGGGAAATCCGGACCCTTAACATGCTCCATTAAATCTTCAACAGTAGCTTCGGGTTTTTCAATTAAGTGTTCAATGGCATTAATCAATTCATTAAGATTATGAGGAGGAATATTAGTTGCCATACCGACGGCAATACCCATGCTACCGTTTAGAAGAAGGTTGGGGAGTCTGGCTGGCAAAACAGTGGGTTCTCTATATGAGCCATCATAGTTGGCCACAAAGTCCACAGTTTTTCTATCTATATCAGATAAAAGTTCTTCAGAAATACGTGCCAATTTAGCTTCGGTATAACGCATGGCCGCCGCGTTATCTCCGTCCATTGAACCAAAGTTACCTTGTCCACGAACCAAAGGGTAGCGCATGGAAAAATCCTGAGCCATACGAACCATAGCATCATAAACCGCCGAATCGCCGTGCGGATGATACTTAGCCAAAACTTCTCCGACCACTGCAGCGGATTTTCTAAACTTAGCACTGGAGCGTAAACCCAACTGCCACATGGCGTATAAAATACGACGATGAACCGGTTTAAGTCCATCTCTAACATCAGGTAAAGCGCGGGCAACTATAACACTCATGGCATAGTCCAAATAAGAACGCTTCATTTCCTCCACAATCGGTTGGGGTTCAATATGTCCACGATTATTGTTTGAATCTACCGTATCATTATTATCCGGCGGCACAAGTCCTTGTTCGGCAGAGGTTTTTTTATCGTCCATTTTGGATGATTTTTTTTCTTTAGGCATAAACTGTTTAATTTTAATTACTAATGAATAGAATACCTGTTAATTAATTATTCGGCAAGGTACCCGGTATATTCTTTGGCTCTTCATTTGTCTGTTGTTCATTTAATTCCCCTTCACTCAACTGTTCCTCACTCTGACCTTTATTTTCTGCTTTTTCAGTATTTTCAGTATTAAAACCATTATTATCATCCGAAAGATTTTCTTCAAGGTTGGCTTTTAATTTTTCCAAGGCCCTGGCTTCAGCCTCAGCGGCTGTTTCTTGTTCAACCGCTTGATCAAGGTTTTGCGTCATAGCTCCAAAATCCTGTATATCCATTTTTATTTCACCCATTGCCTTGCTAAACTCTTCTCTTAAACTACCAATGTCCGATGAAGCTTCATTATCTGAATTGGATAAAAGCTTCATATCTGAACTAATTAAAGAACGTAGACTAACAATCCAAGCAAAAAAGATCAAGAGCATTAAAGAACTAACACCAATCCATATAATCAAATTTTTATTATTTTTTATCTCATTTTTACGCCTAAGAGGGCCAGAAGCTGGACGATGGGCTTCATAGCCATGTAAAACCGAATGACTTGAGGTTGTTTTTTTAGGCTCAACCTCCAAAACAAGATCAGGGAAATTTTTAACGAAATCACGATGTCCACTCGCAGTAGTTGTAGCAGCTTTAACCTCTATCGGTACAACAAAATCAAGATGGTTGTTTTTTCCGGAAATTACTGTTTTGGATTTTTTAGCAGTCCCAACCCTACCAGTTCGCTTAGCAGTTTTTTTAACAGCCGGCTTCTTTGTTTTAGCTTTGACCCCAGCCCTAGCTTTAGACTTGGACTTAACTTCTTCTTTTTTGTTTTCAGAACTTTTTACCATAAAAGTTTTAATTAAGTACTACTAAATCCATACCATCTTGCGGTAAATCTTTTCTAACAATTTTTAATTTTTCTTCATAACGAGGTTTAACAGCAATAGCTTTTAAGAAATTATCCAAGGGATCCAAATTTTTAGATAATTTTAAACCGCTTACATGATAATGCATGGGAATAACTAATCTTGGTTCAATTTGGTTAATTACCTTAACGGCGGTTTGGGCATTAATGGTATAAACTCCGCCTACGGGAATAATTAAAATATCAGTACCTTCAAGTTTTTCAAGTTGTGAATTATCTAACTCACAACCCAAATCTCCCAGGTGGGTAATGGAAATTCCCTCAAGCTCTATTCTATACATAACATTTTTACCACGCTCCGCTCCTTCCGAAGAATCGTGATAAGAGCTAACTCCTTCAATAAAGACACCCTTAACCTCATACTCTCCCGGACCACTAATAACAAAAGGATTACCAATAACAGCCGCCACATTATTATGATCATCGTGATCATGACTAATAGTAACTATATCTGCTTCAAGCTTAGGTAACTTTAAACCAACCTTCTCAGGCTTAAAAGGATCGGTAACTACCGTTACAATATCATTTTCATGTTTAGCTTGGAGTTTAAAACAGGAGTGATTGATTTTTACAATTTGCATAAAATAAGGTTTAAAAACGGCCCTTAAATGGCGCCGCAGCATACTTTAAATATACTGCATTTAAGAAGAAGAGTCAATCTAAAAAACAAGAGAAAAAACAACTTAATAAAAAACTTTTCGGTTTTTACTAATTTGACAAAAAATCAATTTTTATCCTATCCTTGATATTTGCCAAAAAGGCTTAAACAGTATAAAGTATAAAAGTATCTTAAATATATTAAAGAATAAAAAACCCCTATGGATCATAACCACAATTTGCTTAATAATATTGAAAAACCCCAACAACGTCGTAAGAAGTCTATTTTTAAAAGAATTAGAAAAATATTCGTAAGTTTTTTAATTCTTTTAGTTGTTCTTTATGCCTTTTTCTACTTTAAACAACTCTTCTTTGGTAGTAATGAAGAAGGTGGTACCTCTTGGATCGATCGTATTCCCCTTATCGGGCAAGTTAAACATTTAGCAGAGAGCTCAGACAGACCCCTAAAAGGCGAAGAAAGAGACAGAATCAATATTCTTCTTTTAGGTATTGGCGGCGCCCAACATGACGGAGGTCTTTTAACGGATACTATTATGGTAGCCAGCTTAAAACCATCCACCAACCAAGTTTCCATGCTTTCTATCCCCAGAGATCTGGTAGTCCGTGTTGAAGGTTCTTCCGATTACCGTAAGATAAACAGTGTTCATTCTTTAGCTGAACAAAGAGATAAGGGCAGTGGAGGCTTAGCTGTTAGTCAAACTGTTAGCCGCCTACTTGATGAACCAATTGATTACTATGTTAGAATAGATTTCGATGGCTTTGAGAAAATTATAGACCAAATTGGAGGTGTTAGTGTTTATGTGGAAAATACACTAGATGACTATAGTTACCCAATCAGAGGACGCGAAGATAATCCGGATTATTACAGTCGTTTTGAACATTTGCATATACCCCAAGGCTGGCAAGAAATGGACGGTAGTCTAGCTCTTAAATACGCCCGTTCCAGACACGGTCTGCGCGGTGAAGGCTCGGATTTTGCCAGAGCCAGAAGACAACAAAATATCATGGTAGCTGCTAAAGAAAAGATCTTTTCAGCTGAGACTCTTTTAAATCCCAAACAAATAACCGCCTTGGTTGGCCATGTTGAAAATCATCTATCCACTAACCTTAAACTTTGGGAAATGACCAAGCTTTGGAATATTAGCAAAAAGATAGATAGAGAAAATATTACCCAAAAAGTTTTAGATAACAGCCGAGCCGGATTATTGGAAGACGCCAGAGGCCTTAATGGTGCCTATATCCTCACTCCCCGCTCCGGAGACTATTCGGAAATACAATATCTTTTTAAAAATATCTTTGGAGAAACAAGTATAGGGGCCAATATATCTATGCCTAAGGATAAGATAAAATTAACTATCTTTAATGGTACTTGGGTTAATGGTTTGGGTAGCCGGACCGCTCTTGATCTTGAACAAAAAAACAGCCCAATCACGGTAGTAGAGGTTGGTAACTCTAGTCGTAAGAATTTTGAACGTTCTGTTATTTATGATCTAACCTATGGAGCTAAAAGAGAACATCTTGAATACCTTAAAGAAAAAACCGGTGCTAATATAGCACCAACTCTACCAGAATGGCTTAAAAACGATTTAGCCGATTCCGGCTCACCGGCCAACCAGCCGGACTTTATCCTGATTCTAGGTACCGATGCAGATAAAACCGGTTCTGGAACGGACAATAGAAATTAAAAATAAACAGTCTTTTAATTTTTATTTTCCTTTATTTTGAAAAAATTATATGAAAAAATACAAAGAAGGCGATCTGCCTCTGGTTGTTATCTTCGGACGAACTAATGTTGGCAAGTCTACTCTTTTTAATACTTTGGCAGAAAAAAAACAGGCCCTTATTTCAGATATCCCAGGCACCACTAGAGACAGTAATCTAGCCATAGGTGAATGGCGAGGACGAAAATTTGAACTGGTGGACACCGGTGGTTTTATGAACTTTGATTACTTAAGTAAAAAAAAGATTCAAGCAGAAACTATTGATGAAATGGTCCAAAAACAAGCCGGAGACTATATTCGTCGCGCTGATGTTATCTTGTTTGTAGTAGACAGTAAAGACGGTCTTTTACCGCAAGACAAAATTATGGCACAAATCCTTAAAAGGATAACCTCACAAAGAAAAAGTGTCACTATGTTAATAGCTAACAAAGCGGACAGTCAAAAACAAAGGTTAGCGATTGGGGATTTCTTCTCTTTGGGCTTTAAAGAGGTCTACCCAGTTTCAGCCGCCACAGGTGCAGGTACTGGAGATATGTTAGATGAAATCTTAAAACACTTTAAGGAGGAAATAAAAGAAAATGACGAAGAAGAGGAAGAAGATTACGAAGAAGAGAAGGAGGAGGAACAGGATGATGATAATTATGATAATAAGGAAGAGGGTGAAGAAAATGAAAAAGACAAGAAGGATAATGATAACAAAAAAGGAAGCTCTAAAAAGAAAAAAGATAAAGACGAAGAAGAGATTATTAGAATTTGTCTTTTGGGTAAGCCCAATGTTGGGAAATCCAGTCTTTTAAACGCCATGGTGGGATACGAAAGAGTTTTGGTTAGCGCTATTCCTCATACCACCAGGGAACCGCAATCAACAATCTTTGAATATAACGGGCAAATTATTGAATGTGTAGACACTGCCGGTATTAGTAGACACGGACATAAACAAAATAATCTAGAGAAGTTCAGTATGGCTAAAAGCTTGGCTTCTCTTAAAAAAGCCAATTTAGCTCTTTTAATACTGGATATTAATGAACCAATCACCAAACAAGATGCTAGACTAACTGAAGAAATAATCAGTAAACAAAAGGGTTTAATTATTGTTGCTAATAAATGGGACACTGTTGAAGAAAGAGAGACCAAAAAATATATTGCCCATATTCATCGAGAACTACCCTTTGCAACTTACGCACCTATCCAATTTGTTTCCGCCAAAAATAGATCTAAAATAGATCATCTTTTTGACCTCATAACCGAAGTATATAAAGCTCGCCATACCCAATTAAGCGCTTCTCAACTGGAGTGGTTAATGAAGACCGCTGTTAAGAAACATCGCCCTACCAAAGGACATGGTACCAAATACCCCCGCCTTTATGAGTTCTCCCAAAGCGGTGTTAATCCCCCCACCTTTGTGGTAAGGATCGGAGCTAGAGAAAGTTTGGCAGATACCTACCTGCGCTTTTTGGAAAACCAACTTCGTGCCAATTTCGGTTTTGCCGGCACCCCGATTTCCATTTGGGTTAAAAAAGGCAGAGATGTGCATGGAGCACATGATAGTTAATAAAGCTTTATCTACTAAACACCTCAACTACTTGAGGTGTTTAAAAAACTAAATAATATTATAATGATATAAAAATTAATATGGAAATACTGCTTATAATAATTCTTCTTGCTCTTTCTGGTCTTTTTTCTGGACTTACTTTAGGATTAATGAAACTAGACACCTTTGAGCTTAAAAGAAAGATGAAACTGGGAGACAAAGAAGCTAAAGCTGTTTATGCTATTCGCCGACACGGCAACGAACTTTTAACAGCTTTACTTTTAGGTAATGTAGCAGTTAACTCCTTTCTGGCTATTTTTCTGGGTAGCCTTACTTCCGGACTTTTAGCTACCATTACAGCCACTGCCTTAATCTTTTTATTCGGGGAAATTATTCCCCAAGCTGTTATCGCCAGATACGCCCTGGCTTTTGGAGCTAAGACCGTACCGTTGGTAAAGTTTCTTTTATTAATCTTTAAACCAATATCTAAACCAATCGGCTGGAGCTTGGATAAAGTTCTAGGTGAAGAACTACAAACCATTTACAGCAAAGAAGAATTATTAAAAATAGTAGCTGAGCACGAAGACTCAAGTACCTCAGCAATAGATAGAGATGAAGAGAAGATCGTTCATGGAGCTCTATCTTTTTCAGATAAAACAGCCGGCGATATTATGACGCCTCGCACTGTGGTTTTTATGCTTGAGGAAAGTACTAAGATTGATAAATCAACTATTGAGACAATTAAGGATCATAACTTTTCCCGTATTCCGATTTTTAAAGAAACTCAAGATAAAATTATTGGCATTTTGTATATTAAAGATCTTTTGGGAGTAAGAAGTGGTAAAATAAAAAAATATACCAAATTAGACTATTTAAAGATCAATGAAAAGACTAAATTAGATAAACTGAAAAATCGTATGATAAAAGCCAGGCAACACATGGCCATTGTTTTGGATGAGTTTAAAGGCTTTGCCGGCGTAGTAACTCTGGAAGATATCCTAGAAGAAGTAATTGGTTCAGAGATACTTGATGAAAGCGATGAGCATGCAGACTTAAGAGAAGTAGCTAAAAAAATTATTGAGGAGTAGGTCTAATAACACAATTTAATAACATAAAAAAGCTTTTTAAAATTAAAATAAGACAAATAAATAGCTAAAAAAAGATTATCCATAAAAATACACAAAGAAGATGAGTACTGTTTTTACTTTACTTTTTTTAAAAAATAACCGTATAATAACCATATAAACAACTATATGAACTCACGAGAAACTCCTGCTACAATCTTTGAAGAAGAAGTGCCTAAATCATTTCTGGCTAGTCTAACCGAGAAAACCGAGGTTAAACATGAGTTACCCCGTCTTTTACGAGTTATTGAACTACCAGATCAAGATTCAACTGAATACCACAGACTTGAAGAAAAGATCCTATTAAAACAAATAGCTCCTTTTTTTATGGATGAACCAAAGAATAAGGAAAAAAAGAACGAAAACAATGAAAATCGTTATCATGACTATTTTAAAATGATCAGCCAAAAATTAAAGGAATTTCCAGATCAAGAAGAAGCTCAATTAAATCTCTCGGCAGAAATTCTTAACCTAATGAAAGCCTATGAAGAAGCATTGAATCAAGAAGATGATTCAAAAAATTTTGGACCCAATAATCTTTTTAAAGCAGATTCTTATGAAGAAAATCCGGAAAACGTTTTAAGGGCTAAAATGTGCGCCCATATCTTAACTAAGATAATTAAACAAGCCGAAGCAGAACAAGGAGAAAATAAGCCCTATGAAAAGATCCTTTTTAAAGAAATAGGCAGAGTAACTTTAAGAAAGATTGAAAATTAAATTATAAATATTATAATGAACCTAATCATCGGCCTCGGCAACCCCGGGCAAAAATATGAAAAAACCAGGCACAATATCGGCTTTATGGCGCTTGATAGAATAGCGTTGGAAAATAGTCTGGAATGGGAAAAAGATAACAAGCTCAAAGCACAAATCGCTATGGGAGAGGGTTATCTTTTGGTTAAACCCCTAACCTTTATGAATAATTCAGGAGAAACAGCTAGGGCTTTAGTAAAAAAGTATAACCTCATACCCCGTAACTGGCTTGGACTAAAAAAAGATTTTAACCTAGAAGATAATCTAATTGTTATTCATGACGAGTTGGATCTACCTCTTGGTAAAATAAAAACCTCAAGTAACAGCTCCAGTGCTGGTCATCGCGGGGTACAATCAATCATTGATCATCTTAAAACCAAAAAATTTAAAAGAATAAGAATAGGTATATCCTCAGAGCAAAGAGCACTTGTGCCAACCGATAAATTCGTCTTACAAAGATTTACCCCAGAAGAAGAACAAGCCATAAAGACCCTACTTGATCCCCTAATTGATACAATAAAGTCTTAGTTATTAAAGATTACTACTAACTCAAAACATAACATCTCTTTATTTAGAATTAAAATAAAAAAACGCAACCTAGGCTGCGTTTAAAATTTTTACTAAAATTACAAAAGTGAAACAAATTTCAAGAAGAAAAATCTCCTGATACGAACCTTACAAAGCTTCTTCCTTGCATTTAAAATATTATGAACATGATTATTCAAGTTAATGCATGGATAAAAAATCTTTATTGACTTGATATGATCAAGATCTATTCTTTTATGAAATATTTCATCACCGACCTTAATGGTCAGAGAAAAATATCTTACAAGAATAAATCCCGGAGAAGCTAAGACGTATTGGTTTTGAAAATCATTTGGGAGTTCATTGAAGACAAAAAAAATATCTTCACGTTTAAACTCAATAACTTCTCCAATTTTTTCTTCTTTTGTAGCTAAACAATCAAAAAAATCTTTAAATCTTTTAAGCATTTTTTCTCCTTTTTGTTTGATTTTAAACTATCACAAAACAAATATTTTGTCAAGTTAGCTCTTGACGCAACTTTTAAATCACCTATAATTAAAATATCGGTTGTCTATTATATTCTTTTTGCTAACCCCCCCACCCTGCCTTCGGGCACAGTGGGGGTTTTATTTTAAAATTCCTAAAAACATAAAGACATCCGCTAATAAGCGGATGTCTTTATGTTTTATAATATATTATATAATCCCACTCTTCTTCTAAATAATCTAGCCCTAACCTTTTTAGAACTTATACAAACAACCTACTCTTAGTCCTCCATGGCGGACATGCTTAAAGCGTGTTTTTTATTAAATATGTCTTCTAAAATAACCGTACCGGCAGTAGCGGCCGGAATGGCTAAAAGAGCCCCTAAGATTCCCCCAATGGAGAAACCTATCATAATTACCACTATACTGGCTATTGGGTTAAGACCAACCGCTTTTTGCATAATTTTAGGCACCAAAAACGCGTTTTCTACCTGTTGAATAATAAGGTAAACAATTATTACCCCCAAAGCCAAAGCAGGAGATTGAGTAAGGGCGATTAAAACCGCTGGTACTGCCCCGATCACTGGTCCAAGATAAGGGATAAGTTCGGTTAGTCCAGCGATCAAAGCTAAAATGAAAGCATATTTAACCCCTAAAATAGATAAGCTTATATAAGTTAAAAGAAAAATAGCAAAACATAAGACTAATTGTCCTCTAAACCAAAGTCCCATTTTATGTTGCATTCTTCTTAGAACATCCATGGCATAGGTTTGGTGCTTAGCTGGTGTTAGTGACCAAATTAATTTCTTAATGGAGTTTTGTTCCACCATCATATAAAAAGTGATCACTATTATAATAAAGAAAGAAAGTACTCCTCCGAAAAAACCAAAGATTGAAGACAAAATATTTTCTCCAGCCGGTAGGTTAGTAAAAATAGAGCTAATACCTTCAGCCACATTATTAAACCAAATATGGCTATCCGAAAATTCTTTTAAGCTTTCCGCATAACCACTTATTGTCTCCAAATAAACAGGAAAGTCAGTAGCCAATTGAGTAGACTGTTCAATAACTGGCGGAATAGAGAGCCAAAGAAAACCTGAAACCAAACTTAAACCAACAATATAAATTATTACAACCGATAAAACTCTAGGAATACCCTTATCCGTAATCCAATCCACCCAAGGATTCATGGCACTGGCTAAAATAATTGAAACAAACAAGAGAGCTAAAATATCCTTAATTAGAAAGACAATATAAGCTAAAGCTACAACCCCGATAATCCGCAAAAGACTACCGGTAGTAATGGTAATACGAGTAGCTGCCGGTCTTTGTTCGTTTTTCATAAAAGTTTTTTAACAATTAGAATCTCGGTCGGCGCGGTCCATTACGGTGCGATGGCCGAGAAGAGTTTCTATCAAAAGACTCATTACCTTCTTGTTTACCCTTTTCTTCTGTCCAAAGAGAATTATTTTCTTCAAGTCCTTTCATGGTTAAATTAACCCTACCTTGTTCATCTATTTCTTTAATTTTAACAGTAACAGCGTCTCCGAGTTCAAGAAAATCCGATGGTCTTGAAACTCTATAAGGTGCCATTTCAGAAACATGCACCATGCCGTCTCTACCCGGTAAAACCTCTACAAAAGCTCCAAAGTCAAGCATTCTCACTACCTTACCGGTAAAGACTTCTCCAACGCTAAGATCGCGAACAATATTATTGATCCAATCAAGAGCTTTTTTCACTCCCTCTGAATCAGTACCACAAACCATCACTAAACCAGAATCTTCTATATCAATAGAAACACCGCAAACATCAATAATTTCATTAATCACCTTACCACCAGAACCAATAACCTCTCTGATCTTATCCGGATGAATTTGCATACTAACAATTCTCGGAGCGTATTTAGAAAGTTCCGCGCGAGGTTTATCAATAGCCGCGTTCATTACTTCAAGAATCTTTAGTCTGGCCTCACGACCTTGGATTAAAGTTTTTTTAACAATCTCCATATCCAAACCAATCGTCTTAGTATCCAACTGAATAGCGGTTATACCATCTTGAGTACCTGTAATCTTAAAATCCATACCTCCCTGTCCATCCTCAAGATCTTGGAGGTCAGTTAAAACTTCCCAACGACTCATGTCTGGTACTGAAGCCAAGCCCATAGCAATACCGGCTACCGCCTTTTTAAGAGGCACACCGGCATCAAAAAGCGCTAAACTGGAAGCACAAGCCGAAGCCATAGAAGAAGAACCGTTAGAAGATAAAGTTTCACTTACTACACGAATAGTGTAAGGAAATTCTTCTTTACTGGGCAACAAAGGCACTACGGCTTTTTCCGCTAAAGCGCCATGACCAACTTCTCGGCGACCAGGACCACGATTGGGTCTGGCTTCGCCAACCGAGAAAGATGCAAAATTGTAATGATGAATATATCTTTTTTTACTTTGCCCCTCAAGGCCCTCCAAAGACTGCTCATCACCGGGTGCACCCAAAGTAACAATTGACATAACCTGGGTTTCTCCGCGAGAAAAAAGGGCTGCTCCATGATTACGTGGTAACATGTCTACATCAGCTTCCAGCGCTCTTATTTCATTAAGTGAACGACCATCCACTCGTTGTTGACGATCTAAAATACCTCTAGTTACTGCTTCTTCAACCGAAGGCTCAACCAAACTCTTAACTGCCGCGCTAATTAAAAGAGTTTCAAAACCTTTACCTAAAAGATATTCAGATAACCCTTCTTTAATGGCAAAAACAGCAGCTTTTCTTTCGCCCTTAGTGTAATAGATTTTATCAAACAAAAGACGATCTACATTATCCTTTAACCAATTTTGGGCTTCAGCAAAAACTGTTTCTTTAGCTTCATCTAATTTAGCTTTTTCCTCCTTCTCATCTTTTTTAATACCAAGTTCACTGCACATTTTATTAATCAAATCAATTACCGGCGACATTTCTTTTTGTCCGGCAGCAATAGCCTCAAACATATCATCTTCGGAAATCTCTTGGCCTTCGGCTTCAATCATTAAAACTCTATCCGTCGTACCGGAAACTATTAAATCAAAATCGCTTTCCAGTCTTTCCTTATAAGTTGGGTTAAAGACAAATTCTTGGTTAACTCTACCAACCCTAACTCCGCCAATTGGTCCCTGCCAATCTACACCAGATAAAGCCAAGGCAGCCGAAGCACCCACTAGAGAAATAACATCATAATCATTTTCCTGGTCAACAGATAAAACCGTAATTACCAACTGAACGTCTCTTCTGGAATTTTGGTTAAATAAAGGACGAACCGAACGGTCTATCATGCGTCCGCTTAAAACCGCTTCATCAGTCGGGCGACCTTCTCGTTTAATCCAACGAGAACCCTTAATAAAGCCGGCGGCGTAAAATCTTTCTTCAAGATCCACCATTAAAGGAAAGTAATCAATACCATCCCTAACTTCCTTACCCTTAACTACGGTAGCTAAAATTACGGTGTCCCCGTATTGGACGGTAACAGCCGCGTCAGCCTGTTGGGCTAAGCGCCCGGTCTTAAAAGTCAGCGTCCGGCCTAGCCATTCGCCGCTAAAAACTTTTTCTTTGGACATATATTTTTTTATCTGTCCGACAAACTGCAGAACTATGGCAAAACCACAGTGCTATATGTTTGACGAACAGATCTTAATTAATAATTAAATTTAAATTTATTAAAATTTATTTTTTAAACAAAGCCTTATCTGCCGATCAGAAACTTTCTACTATCACTGAGATTAATAAAATCATCCGCTTCTTCAATTAATCGGCTGGAGGTGGTTTGTCTAAAGGCAGCTACTTCCACTAAACAACCAGTGGTGTTTTGGAGATAAGAAACCAAAGGTAAATAATCTCCATCGCCGGTTACCAAAACAATCACATCAAGTTTTTGTCCGAGCTTAACGGCGTCCACTGTAATACCGACATCCCAATCGCCTTTTTTAGCACCACCGTGAAAAACCTGTAAATCTTTAATTACCACCTCAAAACCGAGTTGGCTTAAAGCTTCAAAAAAATTATTCTCTTCTTCATTTTCCGCCCTAATCACATAAGCCGTAGCCCTAATAAGTTTACGACCAGCTACTACCTCTTTGAGTATTTCTTTAAAATTAACTCTACGCTTATATAAATTCTTAGCTGAGTGGTACATATTGGAAACATCCACTAAAACTCCCACTCTCTGATCTTTGTGTTTTATCATATTGTTATCATAAGAACGGGCCAAGGCCCGTTCTCAGGTTAAGCTTCTTTATTATTTTCCTCTTCAATAACTTCTTCAGGATTTTCACCCATTATCTCTTCTTCAATTCTCCTTCTTTCTTCTTCATCAGCAATCATTTTTTTGGCAATACGCAATTTAAGTTTCTTAGCCAAATCCATGAAAGCTTCAGCATTCTCTCTTTGTAAATATTTAAGTAAACGCCTTCTTTCTCCGACTTTACGTAAAAGACCACGTCGAGAAGAATAATCATGCTTGTGCATTTTTAAATGCTCGGTCAGCTGAGTAATCTCCTCGGACAAAATGGCGATTTGTACCTGAGGAGAACCGGTATCGGTTTCATGGGTCTTAAAACGGTTAATTAACCGCTGTTTGGTTTTTTTATCCAACATATGTTTCCTCACCTGCTTCCGAGAAAAGTCTTAACTAAGGGCTTTTCCAAGAAACGGTGCTAAATTAATATAATAAAATAAATAAATAATATTTAAGGATTAAGGCCTTAAAAGGCTAATCCTCTTTCCATTTTACCACACATTGAAAAAAAAATCAATACGTCGTATAATTGAAACATATGAAGAAAAAAAATGACCAACTTAATGACCTTAAACGCCATATTAACCGTTTTTTGGAATATTTGGAGGTGGATAGGGGGCTATCTGACTCAACGGTTAAAAACTACGGATTTTTTCTTAATCGTTTTGCCGATTTTGCCATCCAACAAGGGGTTAATCAACCATCAAAGATAAGTAGACAACTTGTTCATCGTTTTCGTCTTTATCTTAACCGCTTAACTGGCAAAAGCGAAGAGACCATAAAAAAGAATACTCAAAACTATCACCTAATAAGCCTAAGAGGTTTTTTAAAATATCTGGTGAAATTTGATATACCTTCTTTGGAGCCGGAAAAAATAGAGCTAGCTAAACAAAGTCCCAGACAAGTGGATTTTTTAGAGGGAGCTGATCTTGAACGTCTTTTAGAAGTGCCCATGCAACATGGAGACCAAAAAGCTTTACCTGCTTTAAGAGACAAAGCTCTTTTGGAAACATTATTCTCTACTGGTTTACGTGTTTCTGAGTTAACAAAACTAAAAATTGAAAATATAAACCTCAGTAAGGCGGAATTTACAGTTAGAGGTAAGGGTGGCAAGGTAAGGCTGGTCTTTTTATCCGAGAGAGCCAGAGATTATTTAAAAATTTATTTAAACCAAAGACAAGACACCAACCCTTATATTTTTATCGGTCTCGGAAGAGCGGGACAAAGCGAAGATAAACCGATCACTCCCCGTTCGGTAGAAAGAATTGTTAGTCATTATGCCAGGTTAGCCGGAATAATGAAAAAGGTTACTCCTCATACCTTAAGACACAGCTACGCCACTGATCTTTTAATTAACGGAGCGGATATAAGGAGCGTACAGGCGATGTTGGGTCATTCTTCAATTACCACCACCCAGGTCTACACTCATATTACTGATAAACAACTAAGAGAAATTTACAAAAGCTTCCATGATAAAAAGAGGAATGACTGATCTTACAACTTCACACACCTAACCGAATAAGCTCTGTTTTCTTTTTGTTCAGGAAATCTGGCAATTCCTTCAGTGGCAAGATCAATTTGTCTGGTCCAAGCCATTGAGGCACCGTATGAGGTGGAAGACCAAAAAGAAGTTAACTGATTAAGTTCTAAAAACTGTAGGGATGATTTATTGTAAAAACCAGTGAAAGAGGCATTAAAAGGAAAACCTCCACCCACCTTTAAAAGTTCAGCTTCATTGGTTCCGAGTTTGCCCGTAGTTGAGTCGTCAAAAGGAAAGACTGTGCAATTACCGTTCTCCTCAATATTACAAAGCTCTCTTTCTAAAACCGTAAAATCATCATGGGTGGGTATTCTCCAGCCAATAGGACAAAGACCCCTTGCACCTTGAAGATCAGAACCGCTCATGGCCGCGCTCCAAGTATATAAAGCTCCATGCGTTTCGCAGTTAGCAGGATTATTGCCATAGCACATTCTGTTTGGTCCTTCAGCTAAACAAGGAGCTTCACCACCGTTAATACAAGCACCGTTGGGATAAGTTAAATTTTTAAGATTATCCGCCATCCAGCATTGATTACCTACCTGAACCGTCCGATAAACATTACCTTCTCTGTCTGGTAAAAAACCACCGCAAGAAATAAGTCCCCTGTCTGTATGATAACCGATCGGGCCCTCAGTTAATTCACCCTGTGAGCTACCCAAACAACCTGCTATAACGTAAGTATTAGTGGCTGTAACTTTATAATATATATAATCATTGTCCGGACAACCGCTATCTGCACGAGGAGAAGGGTTATGAGGCACCATACTCATATAGAGGGTTTCTGAGGGAAAATCTGCTTGAATAGGTTGTCCGGGAATAACTTGTTGAGGATACATGCGATGATCTGAATAATACAGATCCATAGCCAAGCCTATTTGTCTAAGATCATAAACCCTTTTAATATCCCTAGCCTTTATTCTGACACTACCTAAAGAGGTAACAGCTAAGGTAGCTAAAACTCCAATAATTGACATAACCACTAATAGCTCAACTAGAGTAAAGCCTTTTGCTGATTTGCCAAATAGATATCTTTTATTTTTCATATTGATTTAAGATAAATTTATAATTAAACTATAACATATATATGGAATTTAAGCCAACCCAAAATTGACAACAAGATAATTGTATGTTATTTTTGGTTCAGTTATTCTTTTTAAAAAAAGAATCTGTCCTCGTAGTTCAATGGATAGAACGGGAGCCTTCTAAGCTCTTAATGTAGGTTCGATTCCTACCGAGGACACAAGGTAACGGCCATAGCCGTTAACCGATCATGGTGGCTATAGTTTAATGGTAGAACAGCGGGTTGTGGTCCCGTTAGCGAGGGTTCGATTCCCTCTAGTCACCCCATCTATGTCTAACAAATACGACTTTTATTGCGAAGAAGCACTGTTAGATAAAACTGCTATTGATATAGTTTTTGAATCTGATAATATTTTAGCTTTTAATCATACAAATCCATCATATCAAACTCACATAGTTACTATTCCTAAAAAGCATATTATAGACCTTCCTTCTTTAGCTGATGAAGACCTTGGTATATTAAATGAACCATTAAGGGTCGCTAGGGATATTTCTAGGAAATTAGATAAGAGTCAAGGAATCAGATTACGCACTAACGCCGGGAAATTTCAAGATACACCCCACCTGCATTTTCATTTAATTGATGGAGAAAAATTATAAGATAAACTCATCAACAATCAATTTCCCTCTCAATGTTATTTTTTTTCCGGAAAATAAAAAACCGTCCCTTAATAGATTGGGACGGTTGTGTTTTAAATATTACTTTCTTTTTCCTAACGTCTTTATTATTATGGACCAGGTATAATCTGATCCAGCCTTCTCACCAATCTCTATAAGTTTATCAAATGAAAATATACTTAAATCAATCACTTCACATACCGCTCGCCAAACATAAGACGTGTTCCCACGCACTTTATTGGTAACAATATCGAGAATCTCATAATCGGAAAAAAGTCCCGACTTCACTAAATCAATCCACGAACTATACCAATCAACTTTTTCAGCGGCTTTTAAAGCGCTCTCTTTATCAATCTTCCCCGACATGATTATATCCCCAAGAGCATAGGTGTCGACTTTCATAGCAATCTTCTTTAGGGTTTCTGGCTGAATTTCTTTTGCGATCCATATCCTCGCCTCACAAGCGCCATGCTTGAGTAGATATATTAACTCTGCTTCGGTTAGAAGCTCTGTATATCCGCTAAAACTTTCTTGGAAATCTTTCCAGACACGTTTATCATTTATTTTTCTCGCGAATCGCAATGCCAGCTTCTTTTCCAGCTTATATATATGAATTAGGTCTTTGAAGTAAACACAACTACCTTCATTTATCCCAAACTTAATATATTTCTCCAAATGAACTAGCATTTCATCCTTCTTTAAAATGCCAGTCTTTAGGACTGGTATTAGCATTTTTTTACCCACCCATTTGTTCTTGGTTAAACTCAGAATTTCTTTCTTGCTCACCTCTTTCACTACAAGTCTTTCCAACACTATGTTGAGGTGAGAATCATCATTGATTATCTGACCAAGAAAAAGTAATTCCGCCTTACTAAATCCATGAGACTCCAATAAACGGTGCCATATACCACCCGGCTTTTTAGCTAGTCCCGTAAGGTAAATAGCGATTTCTATTGCTTCTGTGCTCGTCATTTCTTCGAAATGAAAGAAATCATCAATAATGTTGTAAAGTGGATACTCTCTGTCTTTACTTGCGTCTTCAAGTAGGGAAAGGCACAATGCCTTGTCCATGTTTTTCAAATTATGATATGCTGCCAGCCAAACATGATTATCTTTATATGTATTGGCAATCGTACGAATTTCATCATTTGTAAACAATCCTGTCTCAAAAGCCGCTTTTATAATTTCAGCATGTGTATGTACTTCCATTAATTTCTGTACTTCTACTTTCTTAAGATTTCCCGAGGAAATTAAGCGTAGTGCAATTTCTGTTTTCATTATGTTTTATTTTTTTGGTTTAATATTCCAGTTAGTTAACTCAACAACCGCTAACGTATCAGGAACATGATCAACCTCCATAACAAATCCATCTAAACAGCGTTCCACTAAGAATGGAAACTGCCTCAAGCCTCTTTCTATACTTCTTGGCTCTTGTGTAACATCATGCAAACAATCTCGAGCAAAACGCTGTATTCTTTCAATGTCATCATCAGACAACATTTTAAAGAATCTTTGTTTTACTTTTGTAACATCATCAACATTTTTCTTTTCATCCAGCCACACATAAGCAATACGAATCGCTACGATTGGATAGAGAATAACACTGATAATTAAACTCAATGAATTAGCGAGAAAAATTTTGTGCTCTTCAAAACCTTCGAAGAACCAAATCAAGAACAAGCAAGCAAACCATGACAGTAAATACAAATATGCACTCAATAACCATGATAACGCTTCCTTGGTTTCTATACTACTCAGCATCGCAAAAGCTTCTGTACGATGACTTTTTATTTCTTCTATTTCTTGTCTATATTTCTTCGCAGCCGCTTGTATTTCTTCAATGCTCGCGTTGTTTTTAATCAGCTGCTGCGATTTTGTATCAAATCTTTTTCCCAATATTTCCAGTTTTGCTTTTTCTTCCAGATGTTCATCTCTATGAGAAGCATCAAGTAAACTGAAAAAACCAACATGAATCAGGAAAAAAGCGAACAGTGCGACCTTAGCGATCTTGACTGCGACCTTCTTTTTTGAAGTCATTTTTGAGCTCCTCTTTTTTATTATTTTTTAATTTTCTTTACCTAAACTTTAATATATCATTATATCATATTATAAAATTTATGTCAATAGTTGTTATGCTGACTTCAAGTTTGGAGCGTAATTAATGCATGCAAAATCCAGTTTAAAAACCACCCTTCTTTAACTAAAGTTCTAAACATATTACAAGGCTTATCTATTTTAAAACACTTCTAGTTTAGAAATATTTTTGTTTTTACTTTAATAAGAAACGAATATAAAAAGAGGTGATCATTTTATTGATCACCTAATTAAAGTTACTCTTTAATTTCATCTTCTTCGACAAACTACTTTTCGTAGCTCTGTTTTAGGGTCTGAAATTAGTTAAACACGAGAGTAGATTTCCTCAAGGACAGTCTCAACTGTTATCTTATAATATCTTTTTAATTTATTCATTACATTTTCAAAGATATCATTATCTAGATCATCATTACTAGAGAGCTTCTCAAAGCCAATATTATTTTTCATGGTGTATACCGTTCCGGCTGACCATATTGTTATAATATCTAAAGCTCTATCCATATTAGGGACACGTCTTGTCCAACAAATATACGGCTTATCATCTTTTGCCGATAAATGAAAATGAATCTTTTCATGATTTTTCTGAAGAACCATGTTGGGCTCAATAATTTCAATTTCATGGTGTTTACCACGTGGGACTGAATGACTCTTGGAATGCTTGATATAAAACTCCTTTTCAATTTTCCTTAGCCCGATTCTATTAGTTTCTTTTATCAAGAAAGTGAAAATATAATACTCAATTTGGTGGCGTGCACTTTTAACCACCACTGTTATTTTTTTCTTCATTACTAGCTCCTTATTTTTTGGTTTTTAAAGTTAAATTTTTAAAAAATGATTTCCTATACCTTATAACCTTATTCTTAGTTTGTCAATCATCTTCGCTGAATTCAAGCTTGAAGTGCAATTAATATAGCAAATCCCTATTACTATAGAAAATCGTGAAAATACAAGAAAAAAGACAATTTTTCACGATTATAGTTTACAAAATAGTGAAAATTATGCAAAGCACCACAAAATTTCTCACTCAAACTTGATCAATAAAGCCAACCGCCAAACTATTGAAGCCTTCCTAGAAAAGGGTATTTGGAAAATTGGAGAATAAATTTATAAACCAAATAAAAATCGATAAAACTGAGGGAATAAGAATTTTAGTAAATTAAAAGGTGATTAGATTTGCTAATCACCTTTATTTTTTCCTCCTACTAATTCTTTTAATCGACGATAATGGGATTTAACTCCCTCAATGAACGATGAGTTTAACTTGTATTCCAAGTCAAACTCTTCTGCCGTGTCCCTCACAATCACTGAAATTGCCGGGTAATGAACATGGCAGATATGACGAAATAAATGATGCTCAATTTGGTGATTGAGGCATCCAATGAACCACTGAAACCAAACCGTGGTTTTAAAATTGGCTGTGGAAGCCAACTCATGAACAGGCCACTTCCGGTTAACTGTGCCATTTACTACTTCGGGTTGCTCCGCCCCCTCAACTATATGTGCCAACTGGAACACAATTGAAAGGATAAAACTTGCGACTGCGTGCATCACTAGAAACCCGATACAGACTTGCCACCAAGTAAAACTTGTTGCCATAGTCGGTAGGACTATCATAAAGAACAAATAGATAGTCTTTATGAAAAATAATTTCCAATATTCAACTACCTTGTTTGGATGAAAGCTTTTCGGCAGTCCCTGTTTGGCATAAACAGAGATACGAAAGATCTCACCAAATAGCTTGGTAATCGTCAACAGTGAATAGAGAGGCCAAGCATAAAGATGTTGCCATTTATGCCATCTTCTAACTTTGGCATGTTCTGAAAAAACCATAATTCCTTGAGTCCCGAGATCCTCGTCTTGACCCTCAAGATTGGTGAAAGTATGGTGGTAATAATTATGCTGTATTTCCCAGCTTTTCTCATTATTACCAATCAACCAAACTAGTCGACTCATCCATCTGTTTACCCTCGTTGACTCTGAATATGCCCCGTGCGAGGCATCATGAGTTATACTCATGCCAATGCCCGCTTTACCCAGCCCCATGACCGAAACTAAACCTAAAGCAGCCACCCAGGAGTTAATCTCAAATAAGATCAGCGCTAAGTATGGAAATAGATACAAAGACAACATAACGCCACTTTTTATGCGTAATCCAATATTACCTTTCTCGCTTAGGTTATTTGTTTCAAAATAACCATCAACCCTTTTAACTAATACTTCCCAGAACTCAGCTTCTCTAGCTGTTCCCCTGAACTTAATTTTGTACTGTTGTTGCATGGATCTGGTCCTTTTATTTTTTTTGAATTTTTAAATTATTAAAGATCTACAGTTCTTTTATTATAGCACATTATAATAATACCATAATCCTGTATATAAAAAAGAGCCTTTCGGCCCTTTTTTCATATCACTATATTTCTTACTACTTATCTTGCTCCTCCAATTTAACTCCAGCCTCAGGTGTTGACACAGTTTTGCTCATGAAAAATATTTTAACAATACCCCAAGCAATGAGCCAATATACAAGCATTGCCAAAATCGTCGTCCATTCAAAAATATTTCCCTCAACCCGCGTAGTATTAAAGACACTTAGGAATGGTGTAGTAAACGGATAGGTAACACCATAAATAAAGCTACTAGAACCAGCTGAAAAGTTAGCTCCCAGTAGTTTTAAAATAAACCAAAAAGCCAAAAGTTAAAAAATAATTAACGAAAATTAAAAAGGGAAACACAAGGTTTCCCAAAATTTTTACACTCTTACTTATTACTTCACTTACTATTTTGCTGCCATCTTAATGAGTGTAACTTCCACCCATCTACCACCTTAGGTACCACTGTATATCTTCTACTTCCATTTTCATATACCCGTAATGGAATATTGGCATAAATCTTAAAATCAATCAACATACTTTTTACCGCCCTGGCAAACCTAAAGGCTTTATTATTGTTTAAAACAAAAACAACAAAGCCCTTGTTTAATAACGATATTAAGTTGTCTAAATCTTTATCTTTTTTAGATTTAGCCTCACACAAATTGTTTCCACAAGCTAATATTTTTTCATAGACTTGTGGCACTACTTGTTTCCCATTTAAGCAAACTAGAGATTTTTTATCTTTTGCCTGCTCTGAAAGAATTTCAAAAAAATCATTATTTATTTGAATTTTTTTGATCTCTCCGGTGCGGTGTTTTTTTTCACAAAGATCTACCGCGAAAATAATAACTTTTTTAGTACCATTATTAACCTGTGCCATTTTTTCTCCCTTTTTGGTTTGGTTTATTTTACTTTATATTTATTATTTTTATAAAATTCTCTTCTGGCAAAAAAGAATCCTTCTTTTAACTTCAGAATAAAATAAGGCAGTAGAAAAATTACTACTGGTGTAAGAAGCGAATAAAAAGAACTACTAACCGAACTGGCTAGCAAAGAAATACCGAAAAAGAAAATTACCGGGACAGACAAGAATGGTGCAATTTGAAAATAAAACGCTTTAAATCTCTTTACATCCATTTTAATATTTTCTCCTTTTTTTAATGAACCTGTATCTTATCATTATAAGCATTATTTGCTAAAAAAATCAAGCTAATATATAATTAAGATAGTTAATTAACCGCTTAGTAATGTATTCTATGTTTAGCCCTGAAAAACCAAAAGAAGAAAAAGTAACACCAGAAAGAAAAAATAAAATTATTATAGAACTACATCAAGCCGGACAAATGTTTACAGCCTGGGGTAGAAACGACGAGGAAATACCCACTATTAACAGCTATATAAAGCTTTTTACCCAAGAAGGGGAAGAGAAAGTTCCCAATGAAAAATGGCTGGAGGCTGAGAAATGGCTAAGGGATACCATGGAAACTAAACAAGATTATAATTAAACTTATATAAATAACTAATAAAATAACTATATGAAAAACCATGAGAAAAAATGTTCTCTAATTACTCTAGTCTTAACCATCGCCTTAACGGCCTTTTTGGTTGGTCTAGGTGCATATCTCTTCTTTACGGAACAAATCAGATTTATCACCGAATCAAGCGTGGGGTTTGAGAGATCTAAAGAAAAAATAGAAAGACAAAAAGAAAGCCTAAATGAACAAGAAGAACAGACTTTAACAGATTATAATTTAGACGAACTTGATTTAACCTTCAGCTACCCTAAAAATCTGCAAATTAAAGAATATAACGAAGACACTTTAACTGTTGGCTTTATCAGTGGTTCAGGGATTGATGAATTAGTAGATGGTTTGGTTGAAATAAGGGTTATTAAAGCAGAGGAGGAGGACGCAAACATGGATTTCCAAGAATTTATTATGGAAAAGATTCCTCTATTTTGCGATGCTGATGGAGCCGGAGTTTCTATTAGCTGTCCGGAAAAAATTAATGAAGAAGAGTTAGCTACTTTAGGAGGATTAACAGGCTACACTATAACCATGAATCAAAAAGAAGAGTCTTTTGGACCAAATGCCTTTGTTGAAAACTCAGATAGAACTTTTTACGCAGTTATGTTTGAAGAAGACCCAATTATTGCCTTTATCGTTTACCCCACCAACGAAAGTAATGCCGAGATCGCTAAAAACATAGCCGCTTCTTTAAGGTAAAGATCTTTAATATAAGATTTAAGATAGAATAAAGATAAAATCTAAGAAACAAAAAACATGTCCAAGCTTTGGTCATGTTTTTTATTTTAAAGATTCACACTGGCTTAATAGCTGGTCTTTTGCTATAATACAAACATAATAATAGGTTATGGTTAATAAAAAATTAAAAGAAAAGGAGTTAATTTCAGCTAGCAATATAAGTTCAGCACTTAAGCGATTAGCAAATAAAAAAATGGCTTCTAAAGCCTTAAGTTTTTTTAAAACATCTCCCGGTCAATATGGGCATGGGGATAAATTTCTAGGAATTAGGGTGCCGAAAGTTAGAGAAATCGCTGCTAAGTCCAAACCAAAAATAAAAGAGCTTAATAAGCTTTTATTATCTCCTTGGCATGAAGAAAGACTTGTTGCCTTAATAATCTTAAATAATTATTATAAACAAGCGAATAAAGAGGAAAAAATATTTTTGGAAAACTTTTATCTTAAAAACCTAAATAAGGTAAATAATTGGGACTTAGTGGACTCTTCAGCTCATCAAATCCTGGGAGAGAGACTTGCTAAAAATAAAAAGCTTTTTATAAAACTTCTTGAATCTTCCAATCTCTGGTACAGAAGGGTGGCGATTGTCGGGACATATAAAACTATTAAAGAGAACAATTTTTCGCTAATTATAAAAGCAGCTGAAAAAATAATAAAAAATAAAGAGAAGGAAGACCTTATCCATAAAGCTACCGGTTGGATGCTTAGAGAGGTTGGCAAAAGAGATAAAAAAACTTTAATAGACTTTCTTAAAAAATATTCTTTTATAATGCCTCGTACTATGTTACGTTATGCCATTGAAAAAATGAGTAAAAAAGAAAGACAAGCTTGGCTTAAAAAATAACTTAAACTTATGAAAACTTCCATTATCGCCACTATCGGCACTGCCTCAGATAACGAAAAAACTATTGAAAAAATGGCCTTAAATGGTGCAGACTGTTTACGTATAAACTTTTCACACGCCAATCGTGAACAATACCTTAGGGTTAAACAAGCGGTTAAAAAAATCAGAAAAAAGACCGGCAAGAAACTAATAATCATGCAGGATCTTCAAGGACCCAGGCTAAGAATCGGAAAACTTAAAAAACCTCTGCCAATCACTATTGGAGAAATTTATTATTTTAAAAGATTTAAGGCTGAAATAAATAACCGAGAAATACCGGTAGATAATAATTTAATTATCAGACAAATTAAAAAGGGTGATAAAATATTTTTAGGTAATGGAGAGATTGTTATGACAACCATTGGTAAAGGTAAAGACTACTTTAAAGCCCGAGCAGAAAACTCCGGACTCTTATTATCCCGTAAAGGCATTAACCTCCCACAAACTTCTTTGGCTAAAAATAATCCCACCGCCCAAGATCTTAAAGACATTAAATTCGCTTTAGAGGAAGGAGTTGAGGCTATTGCTTTGTCTTTTGTTGAATCAGCTAAAGAAATAATCAAAGTAAGGAACTTTATTAAGAAATACAATAAACAAAAGACTCCTCGCTTGATTATTAAAATAGAAAGAGCTGAGGCTCTAAAAAATATTGAAGAAATAATCTTAGCCTCAGATGGTATTATGATTGCCAGAGGAGATTTGGGCATTGAAACTCCGTTAGAAGATTTACCGATTATCCAAAAACATCTAATCGCCAGAGCCCATTGGCATAATAAACCGGCCATTGTAGCCACCGAGATGCTTCTTTCAATGACTAAGCATCCTCGTCCCACCAGAGCCGAGGTAGCAGATATTGCCAACGCCATCTTTGACGGCGCCGACGCGGTGATGTTATCCGAAGAAACCGCTATTGGTGTTCATCCGGATAAAGTTGTACAAACCATGAAAAAAATAGCAGACCGCACCGATTCTCATCTTGGTTGGGCTAACCGCTTTAAAGAAATTTTTAATTTAAATTAAGGCTATGTCTAAAGTACTAAAAAAAACCGCCTGCCTTTTTATTTTAACGATTATTTTATTTTCTCCTTCTTGGCTAAAAGCCCAAGAACAAGAGGCACAAGAACAAGAAACCCAACAAGAAGAAAACACTTTCTCAATAGATATATCTGAAAATGAAAATGAATCGGAAAATGAAATAGATTATTCAAAACCCTTGCCTGAAGAATTTTTTAAAGCCAAAGTTAAAAAGGTTATAGAAGAAGGGCCCATTAATGAAGACTATGAAGCCCATTATTTTCAAACTCTTTTACTTGAATTTATTGACGGTAGCGAAGAGGGCCGAGAAGAAATAGTAACCACCACCGGACTTTACCCCAAAGCTTCTCCGGGACAACTGTTAAAAGTCGGAGATACGGTAGTGGTATCTAAAATGATAAACTATGAAGGAGAAAATATTTATCGCCTGGTGGATCGTTACCGCCTAAAAGCCTTAATTTGGATAGCCTTATTCTTTGTAGCTTTGTCTATTTGGTTGGGTAAATTAAGAGGTGCCAGTTCTTTGGTTGGTTTAGCCTTTAGTATATTGGTCTTGGCTCTCTATATAGTCCCACAAATATTGGACGGTAAAAATCCTTTTTTAATTATCTTAGCCGGTTCAACCGTTATCGCCTCAGTATCCATTTACTTAGCTCACGGCTTTAGAAAACAAACCTCCATAGCCCTTTTAGCTACTATTATAACTCTGGGTATAGCTATTGGCTTATCTGTTATCTTTGTCTTCTTTTCTAAACTCTTTGGTTTTGGTAGTGAAGACGCTTACTTTGTAATAGCCGCTAGAGAAAGTATTAACTTACGCGGACTGTTAATAGGTGGAATAATTATCGGTACCCTTGGAGTACTAGATGACATTACCACCGCCCAAACTGCCGTGGTAGCTGAATTAAAAAAAGCCAATAGATCACTTAGTCGTTTTGAGCTTTATAAAAGAGGGTTGGCTGTTGGCCATGAACATATTGCCGCCTTAATCAATACCCTGGTACTGGCTTATGCCGGAGCTTCCTTGCCAATCTTCTTACTATTTACGCTTAATGAGTACCAACCGATTTGGACAATCTTTAATAGCGAATTTGTGGCTGAAGAAATAATTCGTACCCTAGTTGGCTCAAGCGCTTTAATTTTAGCTGTACCAATTTCCACTTTCTTAGCGGCCTACTTTTTAAGTAAACCAGGTGTACTCCCTGAAGAATTGGAAGGCGGACATAAACATTAATAAAAATATATGGCTCGTATAATTTACGGAGTTGCCGGACAAGGCTTTGGGCATTCTGCTAGAAGTCATGAGGTAATATCTCATTTAATAAAACAAGGTCATAAGGTTTTAGTTCTAACCTACGGACAAGCCTTAGCTATTATGAAAAAAGATTTCGATATTATAGAAATACCGGGACTTGGTTTGCATTATGATGAAAATATCTTAAAGTACGGAACCACTGTTTATGAGAATGCTTATAAAATATTCAGTGGAGGTAAGAAGTGGACCAAGCTTTTTAAAAAAACCAAAGAATTCAAACCGCAAATAGTTATCACCGATTTTGAACCAATCTCCGCCGGACTAGCTCACCTACAAAGACTACCTCTAATCTCTTTCAATAACCAACACCAAATGACCAATACCGAGATAAAGATACCGACTAAGTATAAAAAAGATTTATTAGCAGCTAAGGTGATAACCAAATCTTTTGTTTGGGGAGCTAAAGCGTATTTGATTACCTCATTTTTTAAAACCAAAATAACCAAAAAACAAACCTTTCTTTTTCCACCGGTGGTTAGAGAAAGGGTCAGAAAAATGAAACCGCTTGATAAAAACTTTATTCTGGTTTACCAGACAGACAGTTTTGATTACATTATTCCCGAGTTAGAGAAAATGACCAAATATAATTTTAAGATTTTCAGTAAAAGACCAAAATATCTTAAAGAAAAAAATATAGAATATTTTCCTCATGATCCTGAAAAATTTCTACACGCCCTTAAAGACTGCCAAGCAGTTATTGCCACTGCCGGCTTAAGTCTTATCTCTGAAGCGCTCTGGCTTAATAAGCCTTACTTTGCCCTACCTATTGATCATCAAGTTGAACAAGTTATTAACGGCATTTATCTTAAGAGACTTAAGCTAGGAGATTACTCCATGAAGTTTAAAGCCCGCCAAGGAGAAAAATTCTTAAAAAATTTAAAAACTTATAAAACGAATCTTAAAAAGATAAAAAAAGAGCCTCCTTATAAACTTTTAGCTAAATTTGATGAACTTATTAATGAAATAGAGGAAAAGAAAAAATAATTTAGGGATAATTTAAAATAGCTCACGCAGTAATAAGAATTTTTAGAAAAAACAAAAAGACTTCTTAAAATAAGTCTTTTTTTGTTTAATATTAGCTAATTTTTAAAAGATGCTTAAAAGGGTATTGACAACATTTATTTTGTGTGCTATATTTAAAAATTACTGTAAAAGGTAATTTAATCCGCCAACAATTATAAAGGTATATAAAGATGATTAATTGGAGCGGGATAGGCACGACAAGCATGGGGATTTCTTCGTCAGAAACAACTCGGTTACGACTAGGTTCTTTCTGATGAAAATTTCTTGCCTACCCGCTTTAGTTAACCATCTTTTTTGTTTGGTTATTTTCTCAGGATTTAGTTATTTCTTTATTACCTAGCTATTTCCTATAATTTATCTTTACTCAGTTATTTCTTCAAACTTTATTTCATTATCTCTTTAAGATAGCGGCCGGTATGGCTTTTTTTATTTTGAGCAACTTCTTTGGGGGTACCAATAGCTACTACCTCACCACCACCCTCTCCTCCTTCGGGTCCAAGATCAATAATCCAGTCCACTGATTTTATAACATCAAGATTGTGTTCAATAATAATAACCGTATTACCCCTGTCCACTAAACGATTAATAATCGTTAATAATCTTTTAATATCCTCAAAGTGTAGTCCAGTAGTTGGTTCATCAAGAATATATAAGGTTTGTCCAGTAGGGCGACGAGATAATTCGGTAGCCAACTTAACTCTTTGGGCTTCTCCACCTGAAAGAGTGGTGGCACTTTGACCTAATTTAATATAACCCAAACCAACCTCAAAAAGCGTAGCCAGTTTCTGATGAATAGCCGGAATGTTTTTAAAAAATAACATAGCTTCCTCTACTGTCATATTAAGTACATCGGCAATACTTTTATCTTTATAATGTATCTCTAAAACTTCTCTTTGGTAACGACGACCATGACAAACATCACATTCAACATAAACATCAGGTAAAAATTGCATTTCTATCTTAATAATTCCATCACCAGAACAAGTCTCACAACGTCCACCCACTACGTTAAAAGAAAAACGTCCGGGCTGGTAACCTCTAAGCTTAGCTTCAGGTAAGTTAGCAAAAAGATCCCTAATGGGAGTAAAGACTCCGGTGTAAGTAGCTGGGTTTGATCTAGGTGTTCTGCCGATCGGTGATTGGTCTATATCAATAACCTTATCCAACTGACTTAAACCTTCTAGGCGATCATGATCACCCGGAGTATCTTTAGCGTTATAAAAATAGGCAGTTAAAGCTTTAGCTAAAATATCTGTTACCAAAGTTGACTTACCAGAACCGGAAACGCCAGTAACAGCAATTAACTTACCAAGAGGAAACTCAACACTAATTTTTTTTAAATTATGGGATCTAGCACCAATTACCTTAAGGCTTTGCCCGTTACCTTGGCGATAAACAGAGGGTGCTTCAATACTTTTTTTACCAGCCAAATACTGCCCAGTTAAAGAAGCGCTATTTTTTTTAACCTGTGCCGGGGTACCGGCCGCCACTACCCGCCCACCGTGTTCACCCGCACCAGGACCTATGTCTATAATATAATCCGAAGCTTCCATAGTAGCTGTATCATGTTCAACAACTATAACGGTATTACCCAGGTCTCTTAATTCTTTGAGGGTGGTAATTAACTTATCATTATCTCTTTGGTGAAGACCAATGGAAGGTTCATCTAGGATATATAAAACACCCATTAAAGCCGAACCTATCTGAGTAGCTAATCTAATACGCTGGGCTTCTCCACCAGAAAGGGTATTGGCAGCCCGAGACAAAGTTAGATAATCTAATCCAACATTAACTAAAAAGCCTAGGCGTAAATTAATTTCTTTTAAAATTTGGGCAGCTATTTTTTTATCACGAGCAGTTAAACTTTTAGAGGTATCCAAACTAGCAAAAAAATCCTTAGCTAAACCAATAGATTTTCCACCAATAGTGTCAATGGATAAACCCGCCACTTCAACTGCCAAACTTTCCGGTTTTAAGCGACGACCCTCACAAGCCGGACACTGTAAAATTCTCATATAACCCTCTATATCCTTCCTAACATAGTCCGACTCGGTTTGACTATATCGTCTAGTTAAATTAGGTACAACCCCCTCAAAACCATCGGTAATTTTATCTCCGTATAATATTAAATCTTTTTGGGCTTTAGTTAGATCCTTAATCGGCGTGTTAAGATCAAAACCTCTTTTAACCACCACCTCACCCAATTGCTTCATTAACCACATTTGGCCATTAACATTATTATGCATCCAAGGCTTAATACCTCCCTGGGCCACGGTTAACTTTTCGTTAAAAACTAAAATAGGATCTATTTCAAGCTTAGTCCCAAGACCAGAACACTCCGGACAAGCACCGTGTGGCGAGTTAAAAGAAAAATTATGGGGCTCCAACTCGCAAAGTGCCAAACCGCAATCTGCACAAGCCAAAAGACGAGAATAGATTGTGGCCTTTTCTTTTTTTAAATCAAAAACATACATCAAACCTTCACCAAGTTCCAAAGTTTTTTCCGAGCTTTCGGTTAAACGAGAAAGGTCTTCTTTATCTGAGGTAATCTTTAATCTATCTACCACTATTTCCAAACAGTGTCTTTTTTGTTTATCTACCGGTAGATCCTCAAATTCTTCAAGAGTATAGACTACTCCATCAAAACGAACTCGGCTAAAGCCGGCTCTTTTAATGGTCGGTACAACGCTTTTATGCTCACCTTTCTTATCCTTAACAATTGGAGCTAATAATAAAATATCGCAACCAGAAAAAGATGAAACTATCTGCCCGACTATTTCATCTAAAGAATAAGGTTTAACAACCAGACCACACTTAGGACAATGAGGAATCCCGACTCTGGCAAAAAGTAAACGCAAATAATCATAAATCTCAGTTACCGTACCAACGGTTGAACGAGGATTATGAGAAGTAGATTTTTGGTCAATGGAGATAGCCGGAGAAAGGCCTTCAATTAAGTCAACGTCTGGTTTATCAATTAGACCGACAAATTGCCGAGCATAAGCAGATAAAGACTCAACATAACGTCTTTGTCCTTCGGCGTAAATAGTATCAAAAGCTAAAGATGATTTACCAGAACCAGAAAGGCCAGTAATAACCACCAAAGAATCTCTAGGGATTTCCAGATCAATATTCTTAAGATTATGAACACGAGCACCCTTAATCTTAATTGACTGGTTAAGTTTTTTGGAGGGCATGAAAGAAAAGTTAGAATAAAACAATCGTTAACAGTATACAGGTAAATAGAGATTAGAGCAAGAGCTGAAGACAAAAAACAGTTCCAGGTTTTGGATTATCTTATTACCAAGAAATTGGAAGCTTAAAAAAGCGTAGTGTTATTTGGGATGAAGAGGAAGTCAGAGAACATTATAATTGAGCTTATAGCAAAAATAGGTATAAAACGCCTATTTTAATCAATTATTTACAAATTAATGTGAATAAGCTTGCAATATTATCTATTTTCTGCTAGGATATAATTAGTGGAGTAATAAAAGTAAAACCCATAAAAATATGATTCATTCAATTTCATGTAAAAACTTCTATTCTTTTAGTGAAAAAACATCCCTTATTTTCGAAGTAAATGGTAATGCGCCAGAAAACAATGGTTATTTTATAGCTAAATCAGGTGCAAGGCTATCAAAGGTTGAAACAGTTATAGGACCTAACGCATCTGGTAAAACAAATTTGCTAAAAATTTTACCGTTTTTGAAATGGTTGATTATTGATTCGTTCAATATGAAGCCAGAGAATCCTATTGTTGTTCAATCGTTTGCTTTTGGAGATGAAAAGAATAAGCCAACTGAATTGTCAGTAGTTTTTGAGGTTGATGGAAAAGTGTATACCTACTCATTTACCATTACCAAAGAAAAGATTTTAACTGAAGAATTAAAACTTACTAGTTTTGCAAAAAAAAAGAAGTCCACTAAAAAGATTTTTTCTCGCAACTGGAACAATGAAGAAAATGGTTATGATTTTGAGGGAGATAATTTCGATTTACCAAAGGGCTTTGAAAAATTATTGCGCTCTAATGCAAGCGTCATTGGTACTGCTGCTCGACTTAATCATACAGAAAGCCAAACAATCGCAACATATTGGGGGCAAATAGAAACTAATGTTATTGAGGCAGGGTGGATTGGTGATCACTTGCTTCCAAACTCAATTGCTCAACTTGGAGAGGCTTTTAACTTTTTTAGTGAAAACGACTTACTTAAACAAGAGGCGGAGAAATTACTTAGCCGATTTGATCTTGGTTTAAGTGGGTTTGAAATAAGGAAAGAAAAAAAAGAAAATGGTTTTTCTCTAAATGTCCGGGCGTCACACTTTTTCAACGGACAGACGCAATACTTACCTGTTCAATACGAATCATCGGGAACTAAGCAACTTTTTGTATTACTGAAAAATATCCTCGCCGCCCTTGAAAAAGGCAGTATCGCCATTATCGATGAGTTTGATGTAAATCTACACCCTGAAATGGTGATGGCTCTATTTGACCTGTTTATACAACCGGAGACCAACCCTAAAAACGCACAACTTCTTTTGAGTACCCATAGTCACATGCTCTTAAGTAAACTTGATAAGTATCAAATTGTATTAGTCGAAAAAAATGAGAATGGCATAAGCGAGGCATGGCGTTTAGATGAAGTGTCCGATGTACGTTCTGATGATAATTATTATTCAAAATATATCGCTGGAGCGTATGGAGCTGTTCCGAAAATTTAATATTTAAAATTATGTCGCGAACAAATCCTTATAAGAAAAAACGTCGTAGTGCCAGTAAAACCTTATTGATGTATGGTGAGGGTCTTGGCGAGGAGATGTTCCTAAAATATTTGCGCGGACTATACTCCCGAGATAGCAGAGTCACTGTGACAATTCGTAATGGCAAAGGCGGTACGGCAACAAATATCATTACGAGTGCAATAAACGAACCAGGTGCCTTTGATCGGAGGATCGTAATTTTGGACAATGACAAAAGCAATAAGGAGATGGATCAAGCCCGCGCAGAAGCGAAACGACAGGGAATTAAGCTGCTTGAAAATTCCCCTTGCCTAGAAGCGACACTCCTCACTATTTTAAGACCTGGACAATCTTTTTCCAACAAAACTTCAACGTGGTGTAAAAACGAGTTTGAATCCAATTATTTAAATAAGAAAAAAAGAACTGAGCTCGGTGAATATGATAAGTTTTTCCCAAAAGCAACACTTAATATACAACGTATCAACGTGACGGAATTAAATAATCTCATTTCTTTGATGGAAGGATTGTAAATATTAATTTATGATTTCTATCAACAAACAACAACTTAAATTATTTAAGTTGTTGTTTCAGGAAAAAACGGATGTGTATTCACAACATCTACCTATACCTCAATATATAATACCCAAGGCGCAGGCGTTATAATTTGATTATTATGATAATTTATTATCTACCCCACCACTAAACACCTCAAATCGTTGAGGTGTTTGCTTGTTTTCTTAGTTTTCATTATTCTCTTTATATAACATTATAGTATAGTTAAGGTTGAAGCTAAAAATACTCTTTTGAAAGGCAACTTATCTATATTATTATAACACCATTTAGAATAAGTTTGTATAACACTTTATTATGAATACTAAAAAAATTAAAAATAACCAAGCATTTTAGTGTAATTATCATTAAAGAAGACCCTACCTGAAAAACCTTCACCAATAGCCGAACAAACCTTTTGTCGGAGCTTAAAGGTATTGTAATGAGAAATTGTTCCAAGATAAGAATTAATTAAACTTAAATTCTTTCTTTTTTGCATAAAAGAATCCAGACTATTTAAGTCTAAAGTTCTTATTTTTCGATATAAATTGGTCTTTACTCTGGTTCTTAAATATAATCTGTGAGGCTTAATAACACAACCCAAAAAATTAATGCCCTTATCCATTGATTGGCAATATATCTTTTTATCGTGGATGTTAATAAGTAAATTTTTAACCAAGTAGTTTTTTAAAACAGGGATCAATTTAAACAAAAAATCCTTATCTTGATGAACAAAAATCATATCATCCATATATCTGGCGTAAAAGATTCCGGGAAAAGATGACTTTATAAAATGATCAAAATCATTTAAATAAAGATTGCCGAAAAGTTGGGAGGTTAAATTACCTATCGGTAAACCTTTGCCAGCTGGAGCATTAAAAAGACTTTTATCCTTCGGCAACCTTTGCCATTTGGCAAGCCCTCCTTTCCTAAAACAATTATCAACATAATTATGAAAAATTATTTTTTTAAGGGTGTTTAAAAGAAATTTTTTGGTTTCATAGCTAAAGTCTCCACTCTCTACTAAGGAACAAACTTTTTTGTAAAGTAAAAAACGATCTATGGACATAAAATAGCTCTTTATATCCAGTTTTAAAATATGACAAGGCTGAGTATAATTAGCCGAACAAGAACGAATAAAATAATCAGCTCTTTTAATTCCAAAATGAGGCCCCTTGTTTTTCCGGCAAGCATAAGAATCCTTAATAAAACGTCTCTCGCATAAAGGGTTTAAATAGTTGTAAATGAGGTGATGAACGACCCTATCGCGAAAACCGGAGGCCAAAATTTCCCTTTGTACCGGATAAAAAATTACAAAACAAATACTTCTGCCTATTTGATATTGACCGGACAATAAATCTTCGTAAAGTCTTTGTATTTTTCTTTCAAAATCAATCTCAAAATTCAAAGCATTAATAGTTGAACGCTTATTTTTTCTGGCATCAAAATAGGCCTTATATAAATCTTCCAATGAAAATTTTATCATAAATTTAAAACGCCGACACAGAATCCCATGTCGGCGCTCCAGTCCTTAAGGCAACGCACGGTAAAACCGTTAGCCTTATTATTCGTATCACGATTGACCGTAGAATAAGTGGTGTTCAGATTCCGTCTCCAAGCATTAGTGGAGCTAGACTGCGGGGCTAACCACAAATTGGCATTGCTAGACAGGTTATTAAAAGTACCTCCGGTATCGCGATAGCCGAGAGCTACGCAAAAAATAACCGCTTGACTCTTCCATGGCAAGCACCTGTCTCGCCGGGAAATTACAGACCTAATTCCCAAAATGAGGTATAGGGGGTTATTGGACTGGAAGGGGCTCTCTTTTTGCGGCCTTAACCGACAAAAATTCCGGCCCATCAGATGATAAATATTTTTTATGCCAACCAACCAATTGCTTGGAGATGTTTTCCAAAATCTCATTTATCTCAATAAACTTTTTTAAACTCACCTCTTTAAGATCTTTTAAAACTCTAATATGTATTTTAATAACTTCCAAAATTTCCCTGGCAGTTTCAATATTACCGACCTTATTCTTTAAACGATTAGCTTTATAAATACAAATCAAAAGATCCATACATAAATTTTTTAAATTTTGCCCGGAAGTATATCTGCTTTCCCTGCTTAAATTTTTGGAAAAAATATGTATCTTTATAACAAGATCATAACTTGCTTTATACACAGGTAGATTTGCATAATGATTCATATATTTTTTTACCCCGTCCCGCCCGCTACGCGGCCACGGACGGGGTAAATAATCAAATAACTAAGAGTCCTTAAGGCAACGCACGGTAAAACCGCGAGCCTTAGTATCCGTATCACGAGAGACCGTAGAATAAGTGGTGTACAGATCCCGTCTCCAAGCAGCAGTGGAGCTAGACTGCGGGGCTAACCACAAATAGGCAGCGCTAGACAGGTAACTAAAAGTACCTCCGGTATCGCGATAGCCGGATAACATAGCTGAAAAACCAACTAAATCATCACCAGCACCAATGCCTGAGCCTTGTCCAACTTTTTTGAGGGACTTGCCCGCACCTTTAACACCACCAGGATTTCCAGCCGCAGTTCCAGGGGGGTTTTCACTGTCTGCACATCTTTGCCAACCGGTGCCTGAGGTATTACAAGCATATTGGGTGACGGTGCTGGCAATTGTCGCTACGGTATATTGTTCCAGTGTATTGAACTCTTGATCTGTAGGGATATGAAATCCATCTGGACAAATACCTTGATGTGGGGTTTGAATTTGGGCGGAACAGTCTGTGGTATTGCAAGAAGCTGGTAGATTCATAGCTTCAGCCCAAGTATAGAGACCTCCATGGTTAACAGCTGGAGTAACTCCGCAGTTAGATGCAGTGTTGTTATAGCACCACTTTTCTATGACATTATCATTAGAGGGCATAGTGGCAGCTGAGGCTAACATGGTACCTATATTCATATTTTCCTTCATCCAACATTGAGTTCCTGTTTGAACAGTGTTATAGACATTACCATCTAAATCATTAATGGTTTGTCCACATTGAAATAATCCTGAGGGAGAATATGTGACTGTAGTAAAACCAACAGATGGAGAGTTGCTTGCTTGAGTACCAAGACAGGTGGATATATTATAGCTTTGTCCTGAGTTTACTTGGGTATAGGTATAATCAGTATTAGGACAACCTCCATCTGTATGAGGAGTAGGGTTATTGGGTACTTTGCCCATATAAAATACTCCACCTTGTTCCAGAGGTTGTCCTGGAGTAATAGATGAGGGATATTCGTTATTATCTGCATAATATAGCTCTAGAGCATTAGCCATAGCTCTTAGATCATTTAATCTTTTAGCATCTCTGGCGCTAGCTCTTGAATCACCTAGAGATACTATAACTAAAGTGGATAATACTCCGATAATAGCTATAACTACCAATAATTCTATTAGAGTAAAGGCCTTTTTATTATATAATATACTATTTAACTTACTACTTGCCCCACTGTTAAACACCTCAAATCGTTGAGGTATTTTATTTTTTTCTTGATTTTTCTTATTCTCCTTATACAACATGATAATATTACAATTTATTTATATTATTATGATAACATTTAGAATAAATTTGTGCAACACTTTTACTTATCAGAAGAGGGGTTAGCTGGAGGCTTAGGTGGTGCCGGTGGCGTAGGTGCATCTGGAGCTGGAGGAGCTGAGGGAGGAGGAGTTGGAGTTGGAGTTGAAGGTGTTGGTGTAGGAATAGAAGAGTTTGGAGCTGGTGGTGTAGGGGGCTTAGAGTATGTTTGCATACCTGGGACAGGACCATATTGATTATCATTAGGATTTCCTTTTTTTGCTAAAAATACAATTATTATTATATCAAAGACTACTAAAGCAAGAAAACCTATAAGTAAAAGCGACAAAGCAACACCAATATCTAAACCAAGAGTATCACCAAGTAATAAATAAAAAATAGCCACTGGCAATACAATACCTGAAGCAAATAGTGTAAAGAAAAAAGCTCCGCTTTTATTAATATCATGGAATCTGCGAACAGCGATAGCTAAAAAAGGAGCAAGGGAAAGTAATCCATATAAAGAAGCTATGGAAAAGGAATATAGGTTAATTAAATTAGCAAGGTAAAAGCCGTCTATAACACTAAGAATAATTAAGGCTAGAATATGCCATAAGAAAAAACTCCAAAACTCAGCTCTGCTGGCTCGTCCGGAAAAAACAAAATACTTTTTAGTAAAAGCCTCAAGATAATAATTCATACTTTTAATTATTAAAAATTAAATATTTTCTTATATCGGGTTTTCATTTTGTTCTTCGGGTTGTTCTGGTTCATTATTAATTACCTCTTCTTTAGGTTCTTCTGTTTGCCTTTTAGCCCCTACTAAACAAACCGCTTGCCAAGGTACGTAATGAGAGGTAAATCTTTTTTGCCTAACTGTTCCATCTGCGTAAGTAACTGTAGTATCAAAATAAGCATCAGCCCCGGCATGAGCTCTTTCGGTACATTCTCTTTGTCCTTCCGGTAAATCAAAGGTTTCTATAATCTTAGTGGCTTTTGGTTGAACAATATTATAAATAACCGGATCAGTTACTTCCACTTTTCTGCCATCTTTAGTGCCCCAAAGATCAAAGTGAAGAGTATCTCCCTCAAATCTCGCCTGTATTAAAACATGGTTTTGTGTGTCATTAACAAACCTATAATCAGGGGCAGGGTTATAAATAGTAGCATCAGTACCAGCTGGTTCATAATATGAAACTCTGTATGAATGGTTTCTTCTTTGGGTTACCGGAAGTCCGGTATTAAAGGTACTTCTAAAAATAGTGGTACCTATCTGACAAAGACCTCCCCCGTACTCCGGTATGGTTCTATTGCCTTTAATAACCAATTCCGTCTTATAACCTGTCCGACCACTTATTTCCCCTAAAGCCTTAAGTAAAGAAAATTCTTCTCCTGGCTTAAGTAAAATTCCATTTAAAGCATCGGCGCCGATTTTAATATTATGCCGCCTATTAGCCGGAGAGCCGGCAAAAGAAGAACTACCTGTCCCAATAATCTCTCTTAGACCCAACTCCTCCGCGCTTTGGCTGGTTACAGTATTAGCAACAGCCTCAACGGTTGCTTCAACAACCTCTTGGTGATCAAAAGCAGTAGCCGCCAAGTTATCGGCTGTTACTTCTCTATTAAGCATAGCTCCGTCTCTACCAGCCTGCCAAATAGAAACCTTACCATTATCTATATTAAGCTTAGCCTCAACCGGCTCTTTATCTATTTTAGGAGCTACTTCTTTTTCAAGAAAATCAATAATCTTTGTTTGTCCATAAACAGGTACAATTTGTCCATTAACCATACCTGGTTCCAACCAATTCTTAGTTAAAGACTTTTCAATTTTCCAGGTAAGATTTTCATGCTTAAGCGTTACCGCTTCTTTAGCTAAAAGTTCTTCAACCAACAAAGAAATATCTCCAATTTGATCTTTTCTAATTTCCGGATAAATAACTTGAGGCTGAAGAAGTAAATTATCTGTCTGAGCATTTTCCAACCTATTTACTATTTCCGTAATAATCTCATCATAGGCAAAAGCCAAACCATTAACTTCTTCGGTTATATTAATCTCTTCATCTTCATTAAAAACTATACCAGCATTAACCGGAACCTCTTCATAAGGAGAAAAACTTTCTTCAAGTTCCTTTAAAATTCTAATTCGGTTAGTTGAAACAATAAAAATCATCTCTCGACCCCTTAAGAATGAATCAACTTTTTCAGCTAAGTTAGAGGAAAAACTCTTCTCTCTACCAATAGCATAAGCTCTCATAGCTGTTTCTTTGGTATTAAGATCAAAAAGTCTAGCATCTAAATCCGGGTCAAGTGAACTAATCTCTCCAGAAATAAGTAAAGAAGTGTCTGAATATTCAACAACCAAACCCTTCTCAACCATTAAAGCCTTTTCCTCTAAAACCTTAGTTGCTTCAACCTCGCTTAAGCCACTTAAATTCAAACCAGCGACTCTTACACCAGGATAGACTTTCCCGTTATAAAGAAATTCAAAAATACCGTAACCAAGTAAACTTAAAAAAATCAGGATAGAAAAAATCGCTCCTCCGATGATTAGCCAATTTGGTAATTTTTTAAATAAAAGATTTTTACTCATCTGTTTTTAAATTAATTATCTACCTTAAGTATCTCTTTTAAAAGCTCTTCAGGCGCAGTCTCTTGTGGTTTATCTGTTAAACTAAGATAAACAACCTGCCCAAGAACAGCTCCTTTGGGCAAAATTTCTAACGGGCAAGAGATTTCTCCGTAATCTGTTTCAAGTTTAGCCAAGCCACCGTCAAGTAGAGTTATTTTGGCGGTAATTTTCATATAATGTCTATTTAAGATTTTCCTAATTGAAAAATCTTTTTTAGTCTTCTAGTCTTTTAGTCTTCTCGTCTGGTAATAACTGCGATATTGGTTTGGGTAGTGGGGTTAGCTTTAGGTAGGGTCACAGTTAAAACTCCGTTATGCAGGGAGGCTGAAACTTCTTCAGATTTAACTTCGGTAGGGAGGATAATAGAGCGAGCAAAACGACCCCAATAGCACTCTCTATAGAAATAGTTATCCAAAGGAATCGCCTCTTCAGGCTCTCTTTGTCCTCTAATTGTTAGGATTCCATCAGTTAAGCTAATGTCAATATCCTTAGCCGAGGCTCCGGCAATGGTTGAAATAACTACAATATCTTCTTCTGTTTGGTAAATATCAACAGATAATTGCCCCTCTTCTTCTCCAAAACTAAACCAATTATGTTCTGGTTCAACAACCTGATTAGTTGGCTTGGTAGAGTCAGATCCCCGACCAACACCGGATATTTTATCAATTAATTTTTTCATATAAAGAAATTTAATAGTTCCAAATGATCAATACCCTCATTATATCATAAGTTTTTTAAAAAGACAATAAAAATAATTGAACAAACAAGCTTAACGTGGTAAACTATAAGCATATTTTAAAAAGGCTATGACTAACGACACTCACTCTATTGAAGAACTAATAGATTCAGCCGATCAAGCTTTGGACAAAGATAGTCCAGGGGCTCTTTTTGCTGAAAAACAACAACAAATTAAGGTTAAAGACCTAGAAAGATTAGCGGTCTCCAGGGCCCAATCAACTGGAGTGCCTTATATTGACTTATCTAGCTTTCCAATTGGCCAAGAAGCTATAGGCCTAATAGAAGAAGAAGAGGCTCAAAGAATAGGGGTTGTCTGCTTCTTTTTTGATGGTAAAAATCTTCGCTTGGCCGCCCTTGATCCCTTTAACCAAGAAGTTAGAGCCAAACTACAGGAACTTAAAGCTAAATATTTTGTTAGTAGTGGGGAAGTTTATTTGGTTTCAAGACATAGTCTAGATAAAGCTCTTTGGCACTACAAGAGTGTCCCGAAAATCAAAGCAGCACCCGCCAAGGTACAAATTACCGCCCAAGATCTTGAAAAATTTAAAGAAGAGATTTCAGACTTTAAGAGCCTTAATGAAAAAATTAATAAAGTTAACATGAGCGATATGCTTGTCTTAATTATTGCGGCAGCTATTAAAGTCGGTTCAAGCGATGTCCATATTGAAGCGGAAGAAAACGGTGTAGCCGTTAGATTAAGAGTAGACGGAACCCTGCAAGAAGCAGCTACTATTGGTAAGGAAAAGTGGAAACAAGTAACCGCTCGTTTGAAAATTTTATCAAAAGTTAAAATCAATATAGAAAACAAACCCCAAGACGGACGATTTACCATTAAAGCCAATGATGAAGATTTAGTAGTTCGTTCTTCTTTTCTTCCCACCGCCTATGGAGAAAGTGTGGTAATGAGACTTTTAAGACTAGGGGCTGTTTCCCTGCCTTTTAATAATCTTGGCTTAAGTGAAAGAGACCAAAAAATCCTAGCCGAAGAAATAATCAAGCCAAATGGTATGATCTTGGTTACCGGCCCAACCGGTTCTGGTAAAACCACTACCCTTTATTCTGTTTTAAATCAACTTAATAAGCCAGGGACAAAAATCATTACCCTGGAAGATCCAATAGAATATCAGCTTGAAGGCATAAACCAAAGCCAAGTGGAAGAAGAAAAGGGTTATACTTTTTCTATCGGTTTACGTTCGGTTTTAAGACAAGATCCAGACATTGTTATGATTGGAGAAATGCGCGATATTGAAACAGCAGAAATCGCGGTTAGAGCTGCTTTAACCGGACACTTAGTCTTATCTACCCTGCACACCAATGACGCTGCTGGCGTTATTCCTCGTTTACTTGATCTAGGAGTACATTCATATTTATTAAGCCCCTCCATTAATGCTATTGTCGGCCAAAGATTGGTACGTAGACTCTGTCCGCATTGTAAGAAAAAACAAGAGCTTTTGCCAGATGAAGAAGCTAAGCTGAAAAAAATCTTGGCGGTAATCAGTCCTAAGGCCGGTGTTGATATACCTAAAGATTTATCTGAGATCTATAAATCCATTGGTTGTGAAAAATGTAATGGTCTTGGCTATAAAGGACGAGTTGGTATTTATGAAATACTAACCATAGACGAAAAAATTAAAAAGTTAACGGCCGATAATGCTCCGGCTTTTAAGATTCTTGAACAAGCTATTGAAAACGGTATGACCACCATGTTGCAAGACGGTGTTCTTAAGTGTCTAAAAGGTATGACTAGCTTGGAAGAAGTTTATGAGGTAGCCGGGAAAATGGATTATATTGAAGCGCTTTATGAAGTAGTGGTTTCTCAGACAATAGGTAGGGGTATAAGAATTACCGAAGAAGAAATGTTGGTGGGTGAAAAGATCGCCGCTAACTTAAGCCAAGACAATGCCACTTTAATTACCGATTTACATACCGATAGAATTGCTGCCCTAATAATGGCGGGCGCCATTAAAGCCGAAGCTGGCGATGTTCATATTGATCCAACCGAAGGAGGCGCCACTATTAGATATAGGGTGGACGGTATTTTACAAGACATAGCTAAACTTGGTAAAGATCATTACATTGCCTTAATCGGTAATATTAAAAACACCGCCGGATTGGAAACTCATGTCCATAAACCAACCTTTGACGGACGTTTTGCTCTTTATCCACCTAATGAAAAAATGGACTGCCGTATTTCCATTATTAGCGGAGGCTATGGAGAAACAGCAGTTATTCGTCTTTTAGCCAGACAAGCCCAGTCTCTTGAACTTGAAGAGTTGGGTATGACTTCGGTTTCCTTAAAAATGGTTTTGGGGGCGGTTAAAAAAACCAAGGGTATAATTATCACCACCGGACCAACCGGCTCTGGTAAAACCACTACTCTATATAGTTTAATCAATAAATTAAATAAACCTGATGTTAAAATTATTACCCTGGAAGACCCAATAGAATACAACATGCCAGGTATTATCCAAACACAAATTAACACCGAAGAAGGCTATACCTTTGCCGCTGCTCTAAGATCTTTAATGAGACAAAATCCCAATATTATCATGATTGGAGAAATTAGAGACGATGAAACAGCCGAGATAGCTATTGAAGCGGCTTTAACCGGCCACTTGGTCTTATCCACCATTCATGCCAATAGCGCAGCTGGTGCCATTTCCCGTTTTGTTGGTTTAGGTATAACAAAAAATCTTTTATCAAGCTCAATTGAATGTTCAATTGGACAAAGACTTGTTAGAAAACTTTGTCCTCATTGTAAAAAAGAAGTAAAAGCAACAGAAGAAGAAAGAGCTAGAATTAAAGAGGAGATGAATAAAATAACACCAGAAACCGGTTTGAGCCTTAAAGAAGATACAATATTTTACGGTCCTGGTAGTTGCGAACAATGCGGACATATTGGCTATAAAGGAAGAGTTGGTATATACGAAGTTATTAAAATGAGCCCTGGTATGCAAAGACTTATTCAAGATAATAATATGACAGAGGCAGAAATAGAAAAGCTAGCCCTAGAAGAAGGTTCAATTTTAATGATTCATGACGGTCTTATTAAAGCCGCTGCCGGAGAAACTTCTTTAGAAGAAGTCTTTAGAGTCTCTTCTTAAAATTTTATATGACAATTTCGAGAAATTATATCTCGTCAATTTTATTGCTGGTTACGGCTGTTATCGGGGTCGGGATGTTTGCCTTACCTTACGTAGCTACCAAGGCCGGTCTTTTAAGTGTCTTGGCATTTTTTATCGCCCTAGGCTTTGTTCAACACTGGCTCCATAAAATATACGCAGAAATTATTTTGTCCACCAAGCAAATGCATCGTCTACCAGGTTATGCTGAAAAGTATCTTGGTAAAAAAAGCAAAAAGATAGTTTTGCTTCTTTCTTTGTTGGGTGGTTATGGTGCTATGTTGGTTTTTACTATTGTTGGAGGAGAGTTTTTATATAGGTTACTTAATCCTCTTTGGGGAGGTGGTGTGATTTTATACACCATAGCTCTTTTGTTAATCCGAGCAGCTATTATGTTTATGGGTTTTCGTTGGGTAACTAAAGCCGAGGTGGTTTTAACCGGTGGGCTAATAGGTACAATTTTAATAGTAGCCAGTTTAGCCTCTAAACATGGCTCCATGGTTGATGTGGCTCTTTTTAACCCGGATCATTTTATCCTAGCCTATGGACCGGTCTTCTTCGCGGTAGGTGGTATGGTGGTAATTAACGATATCTGTATTCTTTTAAAAAATGAACAAGAAAAAATTAAAAGTGCCCTCTTTTGGGGGTTGGTTGTTTCAATAAGTTTAATGGTGCTTTTTGTAATAATAATTATTAGCCTATCTGGAGGACAAACCAGCCCGGACGCCTTAAGTGGACTGGAGCCATATGTTAGTTTTATCACTTACGGTATTCTCTTGATTATAGGTTTAACGGCCTCCACTACCTCTTTTTTGGCCACCGGAGAAGCCTTAGAGGAGCTATATATGTGGGATTTTAATATTTCACCAAAAATGGCTTGGCTTTTGGTTGTACCTGTTCCCCTAATACTCTATATGGCCGAAGCCCATGACTTAACTAAAACCGTAGCCTTAGTGGGAGCTATGTCAGGTGGTCTTTTAGGGGCGATTACTCTTCTAATAGCCCTTAAGGTTAAGAAAAAGCCGGAAAGAAAATCCATAATCAATAACAAACTCACACCACTGTTAGCCAGAACGGTTGCAATAGTTTTTGTAATCGGTCTTTTTTATCAGCTATGGGAAATTTTTGGAACATAAGAAAAAATAAGGAAACACAAAATTGCCTAAATTTTAAAATAATTATAGAGATTAATAATTAATAAGAAAAATATGAAGCTAGCTATTATGGCAGATCTCCATGACAATAAGGAATATTTAAGAATTTTTCTTAACTATTGTAAAAAAGAAAAAGTAGAAACAATTCTTTGCGTAGGAGACATTACCACCCAGAAAGTTTTAGTCCATATAGATAAAAACATAGACTGTCCAATGTATTACATTGCCGGTAACGCCGAGATCTTTACAGATAAAGAAGCAAAAGAGCAAAAATTAAAAAATATAACCTATCTTGGTAGAACCGGTATTATTGAATTGGCTAATAAAAAAATAGGGCTTTGTCATGAGCCGGAATTTATTGAAAAGCTACTTAAAGAAAAACCAGATATTATTTTTCATGGACATACTCACAAACCATGGTTAGAAAAGAAAAATAATAGTCTAATAGTAAACCCCGGTACCCTAGGAGGATTTTCTTATCAATCAACCTTCGCCGTCTGGGACACAGAAAAAAAAGAGCCTGAGTTAATACTAAGTAACTTATTAGAAATAGTGTAGAAAATAAAATATGATCAATAAAAGACTACAAAATATTCTCATAGCTATGATGAAAAAAGATCAAGAGATTCGCTCTTCTTTTTTTCACTATAGGAAAAAAGAAGATAGTAAAAATAGTAGTAAAAATGATAGTAAAAATAACAAAAAAGTTAAGTTTTACAAAATTGATAAAGCCAATACCGAGAAATTAAAAATAATCATTGAACAATACGGTTGGCCCAATGAAAAACTGGTTGGTAAAAAAGCTTGTCTAGCAGCTTGGCTTATTGCTCAACACGCTGATCATGATGTTAGATTCCAAAAAAGATGTTTAAAAATATTAGAGAAAGAGGTGGATAAGAAAACAATAAGCACGCAAAATTTAAATAGTTACTTGGCTCTTTTAACAGATAGGTTGCTGGTTAATAGTGGGAAATATCAAAAATACGGAACACAGTTTTATAGAAATAAAAAAGGAGAATATAAAAATAGACCGATCGCTGATATAAAGAACCTAGAAAAAAGAAGAAGGTCAATGGGGCTTGAACCATTTAAGGTTTATAAGAAAAGAATGTTAGATTTTTATAAAAACACATAAACCCACCAAAACTAGTAATTTATCCTATTAAAAAAGCCATGTCTACAATATATCGTAAACATGGCTCGGTGTTATTGAGTTAAAAAATAAAAATCAAATTTTTAAACTAACCTTCCATCTTCTATGAAAGTGGCTCCTCCAAGCATTAAACCATAATGACTAAGTTTAATTGTTAGAGAGTAACTATTATACTCTTCATAGAATTTCATAAACAGCGGGAATTTCATTCGGTTATTGGAATCGGAAATTCTAAGGGCTGGCAGATCGTACTCATGTTGTTGATTAAACAAATCAGGGTACATAGAAAAAGCCATTGAAACCTCTAGTGGTCCCTGAGGGATAAGACAAGGATTATTAATTTTTTCAATAATTTCAACTTGGTTATCTGGAGAGAATTTTTTAAATATTGAAGGAAAAACAATAGCTACCATGTTCCCGGTATAAAGACGCGAAAGAAGTGCTTCGTAATGTGTAATTTTAAAACAATTATAAGCTATACCAACCCTGTTAATTATTTTATCTCCTGCCACTTCATTAGCAAAAGTAAAAATTTCTTCGGTTGCCTCTCCTATTCCTTCGGCCTTAATTTTTGGCAAAAAAACCGGGAAATAATCTTCGTTGAGAAACGGTGCTAGAGAACTATTATCCTTTAATTTCTTTACTAAAACATTTGTCCTTAATAAAAACTCTTCTACTGATATTAAATTCCTAGAACAATCGCTAGAACAAAGCTTTTCTGCAGCTTTAGAAATTTCTCTTAATTTAATAAACGGATTTTTTATAATGTCATCCACTTGATACCTCTTTTTTAAATTTTTAAAAAACTTTTATCTAATAAATAATTCATTGTTAAAAATGAATTATTTTTGTGGCTGGGGAGAGGCTCGAACTCTCGACCTTAGCGTTATGAGTGCTACGCTCTAACCAACTGAGCTACCCAGCCTTATTATTTTATACTGTGCTCCCAGTAGGATTCGAACCTACGACCATTCGCTTAAGAGGCGACTGCTCTACCGACTGAGCTATAGGAGCATGTTCCTAATAAATAACAATAAAGAACATTTTTGTTCTTTATCTGTGCACTCGGCAGGATTCGAACCCACAACCCCTTGGTCCGAAGCCAAGTGCTCTATCCATTGAGCTACGAGTGCCGGATGGGCTCTATTTTAAAGACTCCTTTAATTGCTTACCGGTCTTAAACTTAGCCACTCTCACCTCTGGAATGGAAATCCTTTCATCAGGTTTTTGCGGGTTAACTCCGTTACGACTATGCCTAACTCTAGATTCAAAGCTACCAAAACCAACCAGGTTGATTTTATTACCTTTTTTTAATTCATCCATGATAATGTCTAGCATTTTATCTATGGTGTCTTCCACTTGTTTTTTGGGAAGATTGATCTCCTCGGAAATCTTTTCTATTAATCCTGCTTTGTTCATATGGTTGACAAGCTAACCATCCGCGCGGGACTGGTGTTTAATTAAGCAAATAAACGAGTAGCTGAAACAGCAAAAAATAAGATACCCAATACAATAGTGGCTCTAAATAAAATCTTTTCTGCGCCTCTCTTAGTCCGATAGACAGCGTCTGAAGCACCAAAGATACCACCGGCACCTGCGCCCCTGTTCTGCATTAAAATAACCGCCACTAATAATATGGAGATAACAATTTGGAAAACTTGGATCAAAAGTGGATCTAACATATTTTTTAAGCCTTAGGTTTAATCTTTTCAATAACCGCCTCAAAAGCTTTTTCATTATTAACAGCCAGGTCGGCTAAAATCTTTCTGTCCAAAGCAATATTGGCTGTCTTTAAAAGGCCCATGAATTTTGAATAAGACAAGCCTCTTTCTTTAACAAAAGCGCTAATCTTAATCTGCCATAAAGCACGGCGATCTCGCTTCTTGTTACGACGATCGTTATAAGCATGAACACCGGCCTTTAAAACGGCGGTCTTGGCTTGCTTAATTAATTTTTTTCTACCCCATTTATAACCCTTAACTTTCTGAAGAAGTTTACGGCGTTTTTTAACATGGGTTGTTCCTCTTTTAACTCTTGGCATAAATGTTTAAATAAATTAAAAATCTCCTACAAGTATTACTTGTAAGGCATGAAGCTGCGGATATTTTTCTCATCAGAAGCATGAGCCATAACATCTCTGCGCTTATTACGTACCACCTTACCGCTTTCTCTAGCGTTAAAGTGATCTTGTCCGGCCTTGCGCCTTCTTAAATTACCGGTTTTGGTAACTGTAAAACGTTTAGCGGTGGCCTGGTGGGTTTTTATCTTTGGCATAACTGAATTTTCTATTATATTAGCTAAAAATTAACTCTGCTTGTTAGCAACTATCATAGTAAACTTTCCACCCTGTCTTGTCAAGGGCTCCTCAATAACTAGGTCAAAATCGGGACATTGGACGGATAAATCTTCAAAAAACTTCTCAACCACTTGTTTACCTAATTCAGGGTGCTGTTTTTCACGTCCTTTCATTATAAGTTCAATTCTTATCTTATTACCTTTTTCCAAAAACTTCTTAGCTTGCTCACGACGTACTGATAAATCATGATCTCCGATACGTATAGACAATCTAATGCCTTTAATTTCAGATTTTTTCTGGTGAGCTTTTTGTTTTTGAGCTTTTTTATCCCTCTCGTATTTAAATTGTCCAAAATCAATAATTCTAACAATTGGTGGTTGGGCGGTTGGGTTAACTTCAACTAAATCAAGCTCAGCCTCTCTGGCCATAGCTAAAGCCTTAGAAATTTCTATTTCACCTTTAAACTCCCCGTCATCGTCTATTAAAGAAACAATGGGAGCTTTAATATTCATGTTAACATTAAATTTTTTGCCTTGATCCTGGTTTCTCGGGCGGCGATATGTTCTACGCATGATTAGTTGATAAAATAAAAATTAAGGAATAAACAATTTAACTTATTATAAAAAGAAAAAATTAAACCTGAGCGGGTAACGGGAATCGAACCCGTATCTCTGCCTTGGCAAGGCAATATAATAACCATTATACGATACCCGCTTATAAATCTGTGCCGAAGGAGGGAATCGAACCCTCACTGCATATTACTGCAAACGGATTTTAAGTCCGGCGCGTCTACCAATTCCGCCACTTCGGCCGAGGCAAAGAGTATACCTGTGGAGATGAGGGGAGTTGAACCCCTGTCTGACACACCCATATACGCACCGCTACGGAAATAGTCCGTTTAAAAATCTTACTTAACTCTTAAAACGAACAAAAAAAGTTAAGCCAGCCTGAAAAAATTTAGATCGCGATACTCAGACAAATAAACGCGATCGATCTTGCTGAATGACACCCGTGATCCGACACGCAAGATAATCGGGCGGATGGTCGCGGCTCTTAGGCGGCGACGTAAGCGTAAGCCGGAACTTTCATAGAGAAAGCCGGTTGCGCTGAAGCAGTTTTGACAACTGTTGGGTGATTGGAGTAAGCGACAATCAGCACCTTCCGAATGCGCATACTTAATGCATCATCAAAGCCCGGCATCCCCGGGGCTATTTTTTAAGAACAAGAATTAAAGATTCTAAAAACCTATAACTCTTAAACTAAAGTAAGCCTGATTGGCGAATTCCCTTTAAGCGTCTATTAAGGTCCCGTTTTTTAAGGTCCTCACGCTTATCCGCTTTCTTTTTACCTTGCGCAACCGCAAAGTCAACTTTAATCAAGCTCCTCTCAGTATAAAGTTTTAAAGGCACCAATGTCAAGCCCTTTTCTTTTTGTTTACCTAAAAGATAAGCGATTTCTCTACTTTTTAATAAAAGCTTGCGAGCCCTATCTGTCTCATAACCTTCTTTGGGAGCATAACGATAAGCAGCAATATGAGAGTTAAGAAGATAAGGCTCAACACCACCCTTAACCTGCCTTAAAACCACAAAACTCCCCTTAAGGCTCGCCTGTCCGGCTTTAGCGGCCTTTACCTCAGGCCCACTTAAAACCAACCCAGCCTTAAAAGTCTCAATTATTTCATAATCGTACCTGGCTCTTTTATTAAGGGCGAGCACAGACATAAATTTATTTTATCTTTTCTTTAAACCAATCCAAAACACGGCGATTTAATAAAACAGCCTCTAGGTGTCTTTTGGCGGCTAAAGAATCTAAAGAAGCAATCTCTTGTCCATTAGCCTCGCGATAACTCTTTAGCTTAGCCACTTCACCGGCAATTTCTTCATCACTGACTTTAAGCTCATTAGTTTTAACAACTTCCCTGAACATTAAACTAGCTTTTAATCTATCCGTAGCCTTTGGTACAAAATCTTGGCGCAAAGCTTCTTCGTTCTTATTAAGACTACTTAAATAATCCGCAAAAACTCCACCAGATCTTTGAACTGAGCTTTTAAGTTCTTCAAGCATGTTGCGAGTTTCTTGTTCAACTAAAGATTCGTGAATAGGACCAAAAGAAGTTCTCTTAACAGCCTCGCTAATTAATTCTTCTTCAAAACGAACCTCGGCTTGTTGTTCTTTTTCTTGGGTTAAATTTTCTTTAATAGCTTCGCGCAATTTAGTAGCATCAGGCATACCGAATTTAGCAGCTAACTCATCATTCATTTCCGGTAAAATTCTTTCAAAAACTTGTTTAATAGACACTGAAAACTCCACTTCCTTACCGGCAATGTTTTTCATATGATGATCGTCTGGATATTTAACAAAAAAATCTTTGGAATCACCAGCTTTAAGACCGATTAAGTTGTCATCAAAACCTGGCACTATGTAATCTTTACCGATAACCAAATTTGTTTCTGGAGTTTGCCCACCATCCAAAGGAACTTTATCTAAAAACATTTTAATGGATAAAGTAATTTTATCTCCTTTTTGTGAAGGACGATCAACAGCGGTATCCGAAGCTCTAGCTTCTCTTAACTGATCAATGGTTTTTTCAACATCAGAGTCTTCAACTTTAACAGATTCTTTTTCAACTTTTAAATCAGAAAAATCACCAAGCTTAACTTCTGGTAATAGAGTAATAAGAACTTTATATTCAAAAGGATTATTTGGCGCTAATTTAACAATAGTTATTGAAGGTTGTCCAAACCAGTTATCACCACAAGCTTCTTTAATAACCTCATCAAGAGTTTTATTAATCGCTAACCTGGAAGCCTCCTCCATGATCTTAGCTTCTCCAAGCCTGGATTTAACCACCTCGTAAGGAGCCTTACCAGGTCTAAAACCTTCTAGAGGACTGTCTTTGGTTAAATTTTCAGCGGCTCTGGTATTATAACCAACCATCTCTTCGGTAGACAGTTCAACAATCACCTCAACTTGCGATTCATTAATATTGTTTTTTTGAGTCTTCATAAATAAAAATTAGTTACTTTATTTAGCTTCTTCGTCGTTAGTTTGATCATCATTATCCTCTTCGCTATCTTCATTGTTTTCATTTTCTTCCTCTACTTCTACCACTTCTTTGGTTTCTTCAATAATACCATCATTTTCAGCGTTTTCAGCACTTTCAATATCTTTAGTATCTGAAGTATCTTCAGCAGAAACTTCGCTGGTTAATTCATTTTCTTCCTGATTGTCATCCTGGGTCTCATCTTCTATTTTTTTAACATCAGCTTCAGCAGCTAAATTAGGATTAGAGCCATCTCCGGCAATATCTATTTTCCAACCAGTTAAAGCAGAAGCTAAGCGAACGTTTTGTCCTTCCTTACCAATAGCTAAAGATAGTTGGTCGTCTTTAACAGTAATATAAACCTGTTTTTGCTCAGGTACCAATTTAACATCTTCAACTTTAGCCGGACTTAAAGCGTTAGAAATAAAAGTTTCTGGATCATCGCTATATTCAATAATATCTATTTTTTCTCCTCCTAGTTCCCTAATAATGGTTTGGATTCTTGAACCTCTTTGTCCAACACAAGAACCAATTGGATCAATATTTTCGTTCTCAGCTAAAACCGCTACCTTGGAACGACTACCAGCTTCACGAGCTACTGATTTAATCTCAACCAAGCCATTAGAAATTTCCGGGATTTCAAAATAGAAAACTCTTTTAAGGATTTCATCAGAAGTTCTGGATAAAATAATTTCCGGACCACGATGAGAAACACGAACTTCCCTAAGATAAAATTTCATTCTTTCGCCGGTGTTATACCTTTCGGTACGGATCTGATCCTCAGGAGGAACAATACCTGTCGCCTTACCAAGATCAACTAAAACCAATCTGCCTTCACGACGTTGGATAAAGCCGGTGATTACTTCATTCTCTTTGTCTTTAAACTCATTAAAGATCATGTCTCTTTCTGCTTCACGTAAACGTTGGATAATAACTTGCTTAGCGGTCTGGGCAGCCATACGACCATATTCATCATGGGTTTCAAGTTCAGTTTTGATCTCATCTCCAATTTCGTATTTAGCATCAAGTTCCTTAGCCTCAGAAATTTGGATATCATTTTTAGGATTAAAACGTTTTTTTTCTTCAATAACCTCTTCTGATTCAGAACTTTCCGAGCTAGTTTCCTTGGTTGTACTTTCTTTATCAATAACCTCTTCAGTGGTTTCTTTATTACTCTTCTTATCTTTAGAAGAAGCTACTTCTTTATTTTCTGTCTTAACACCTGCCTCATCTTTACTTTCTGTTTCTTCTTCCATGGCCATAAGTTCTTCTTCGGGAACATCTTCAACCACTGTCTTAACGTCAAAAACCCTAGAGGTATTAGTCTCTGGATCATATTCAACTTTAATATTTTGATTCTTTTCACCGTAGTCTTTGCGATAAGCGGCAGCTAAAGCGGATTCAATGGTAGTAATAACCGCTTCATAGGAAAGGCCCTTTTCTTCACAAATTTGGCGAATAGCGCTGGAAATTTCGCTCATATATTTATTGGGGTTAATAAAAAGCAACAAGCATGTTACAGGTATTGATCATATACCAATCATCCCTGTTGTTTTTTATCTACCGCCTTAATTAAATTATTAATAGGTTAATAAAAAAGCCAGTATATTCATACCAGCTATATATAAATATATTACCATAAGAAAAAAGTTTTGTAAAGGGAGTGGGATAATTAAAAAATAGAGATAACTTAAAGAAATTTAAAGAAAGATAACTATTAATACAAATAATTGGCTAAAATTAGCTAAAATAAGAACTAAGAAACAATCCCTATTGACAAAATATAGGATATATGATAAAATTACATATTGATCTTTAAAAAGATATGTTTGTGATTAAGCTAAAAATAACTGGTTTTGATGCTTGGGTGTCTTTTAAAAACTAAAAACACCTTAAACTGAAAGAATAAAACAAGGTTTTTAGTTTAATCACAAACTTAAAAAATCAAATATAATCAAAAATGAAAAATCTAAAAAATTTGTTTTTTCTTTTACTGACAGTTGTTATTTTTTCCTCTCTTTCCGGCTGCGGATCCATAATGCAGAGCATTAATGAAGAAAATGCTCGCTATGATTCCGAAACAGGAAAAGTAGTCAACAAAGACGGTGTAACAGAAGATGAATGGTGGGCAGGAAATGCTATGCGAGTCGCCTTGATTAATCAAGAAATAAAAGATGGAGAAGAGGTTAAAGATGAAGATCTAGTAGGGCTTTACACAGGATGGTTAGTTAATGACTGGGCTGGAACCGCAGATTTTAAAATATATACCAAAAGCGGTAGAAGGGTTGCGTCAAGTTTTCTAGATGGATACAGCACAGAAGAATTAGCTCTCCCCCCTGGAAAATACCGAAGGGAAATAATGGTCCGTGATGGTGATAGGGTAAAAGTGTTTACTGAGAAATTCACGATTGACCCCACAGTTTCAACGTCTATTAATTTTAGGGGAAAAAAATTACGTGGCTTTTTCTACATACGATATGGCTACTAAGAGAAGTTTTTTATATAACCCGAGGAATACAACTCGGGTTTTTATTTTAACTATTACTTGGCCAAGGTTGTCCACTATTTAAACCATCAATCGCCGAAAAAACAAAGTAAGTTATAGCATAGGCTGCCACTATAATTATTAGCCCTATAATTGCGCTTCTAATATTACTAGTGGCTTTTTTTATTTTTTCTTCATCCCCAGCTGCCGTCATCCAGTTGTAACCAGCAATTAACATTAAGATAATAAAGATCATTCCCAAAAGACCAAGAAAGCCTTGAATAACAGTACCTAACACCTGTCCCAACGAAGCTCCTTCATAACCTGCTCCACTTTGCACATACCCCATATTCTCATTAAGTTGTTGAGCTGTTTCTCCCTGTATAAGACCACCGGCTTTAATATTGCCCACCCATAAAAATGAAACAAATAATAGTGATATAATAAAATAAATATTTTTCTTCATACTGTTGGTCCAAAAATAGCTCTGGAAATAAAACTCCAAATAGCAAAAGCTCCAACAATGATCAGTAGACCAATAATTGAGCTTCTAATATTACTGGTAGCTTTTTTTATTTTTTCTTCATCTCCGGCTGCGGTCATCCAATTGTAACCAGCAATTAATATTAAGATAATGAAAATTATTCCCAATAAACTTAAAAATATATTAATTAAAAAACCAACAAACACCAAGATTGTCGTTGAATCAGATTCAAGAAAACCCGCTTTATTACCAACCTGTTTAAGGCTAGACAAAGGAGCTGGTTCAGCAGTACCGGTAGTTATTGGTGGTTCAGCTTGGGCTAAAACAGAAGGAACACCAATAAAAAAGATAAAGAGATTAATAATTAAAATGTAATAAAATTTTTTCATATAATATATAAATTATCCTCCTGAGCTACTCCAAATCCTTGCCACCACAAAGACACTAACCGCGTAAGAAGCTATAACTATAATAAGCCCAATAACAGCCGAGCGAATAGTTGAACCAGCTTTTTTAACTTTTTCCTCATCTCCAGCAGCGGTCATCCAATTATAACCACCATAAAGCATTAGAATAAGAAAAAGAATACCTAGTAAAGAAAGAATTACTGCTATTATTGATCCGATTCTATCTTCTATTGAAGCAGAGTTTTCTGGACTATAGACAGAAGCTACGGTACTAAGCCTATCCCCAAAACCAAAGCTCTGTTGTGTTTGTGAGGGCTCGTTATTTTCTTCCTCCTCTTGAGCTAAAACAAAAACCGGAGAAACAAAAATAAATAGGGCCAAGAGAAGTGAAATAAATTTTTTGTAAAACATATTTTTATTAATTAACAGAAGATCCAATAAAAACGGTAATGGCGTAGGCAGAAATAACCACAATAAGCCCTATTATCGCCGCTCTTATACCAGTTAGTGCTTTTTTTACTCGCTCTTCATTACCAGCTGCAGTCATCCAAACAATTCCATTATATAACATTAAAACCAAAAACAAAATACCCACTAAAGATAAAGCTTGTGTAACCAATGAACCGGCAAAAAAATCAATATCAGTAATTTTATCTGCTCCAGATTTTTGGGCTGTAGTGTTAAGTCCACCCAATTCAACCGCCTTCGCTTTACTAAAAAAAGAAAAGAAAATAATTATAAAAAAAACGGTTTTTTTAAAAAGAGCACTTAAAAAACTAAAGTGCCTCTCCAATAAATCTGGTAATCGCATAAGCTGATACAATTATAATCAAACCAATAACCGCGGCCTTTAAAACTTCTTGAGCTTTTTTTATTTGTTCATCATTACCAGCCGCTGTCATCCACATAAAACCACTCCAAATTACCAAAATAAAAAATATTGTACCAACAAAACCAAGGGCTAAACCTATAACATCACCTATTTTTGTTTCAATATTTCCAGTCGGCAAACCAGCTGCCCCTCTAGTGGTCTCCAGACCAGTATTAGTTGAAGCTTTAACAAAGCTAACTTTGTTTAAAGAAATCCAAAGAAAGCTGGTGATAAAATAAAATATTTTATTGATTCTATTCATATTTATTCGTTTCCCTGTGGCCGAAAAATCAGCCCCAAGGAAACGAATCCGAAAAATCGGACTCGTTTTAAAAACTATTATAATGATTCACCCAAACTTCTAAGAACAAAGCTGGCAATACCGAAGGCTGCCAAAACAATAATCAAACCGATTAAACCGGCTGTCATTAACTTACGAGCATCTCCGGCTTTTTCTTCATTACCTCCAGAGGTCATCCACTTGAAACCTCCAAGTAAGATAATAATAACAGCAATAATACCCAAGAATCCCAAAGCTATTCTAATAACCTGAGCAATAATTTCCCTGGGGTCTTTGGTGCTTAGACCTATATTATTAACAGCCTGGTAGCTTTCATCTCCCCAAACTAAATTATTAACATTAGTCCCGGCAGATGCTGGTTGAGCAGAAAGCGCTAAGCCGCCCAACAGACCGCTCATCATAATAGTTGCGCACATAACAATAATGGTTTTTTTCATAGTGTCACCCCCTCTCTAGTCAACTCTCTTTACTTATAAAGATGATACATATATGATAACATTATGACCATAAAAAGACAATAGGGTTTTTATTATTAAAGAATTTTTAAAAAATTTTAATGATTTTATGATTTTTTCTAATTTCTCAGAAAAAAAACTTATAAAAATTTGTTGGATATTTTTTTATATAGCAACTTTTTTACTTCTTTTAAATAACTCTCTATATTATCTTGACCCTGACTTTGGTTGGCATTTAAAATTCGGCGAGGCTGTTTGGAAAAACAAAGAAATACCACTTAATCAGACTTATTTATGGATTGTTGAAGGACAAAACTGGGTTAACCACGAATGGCTAGCTGACACTTTAATGTATTTAGTGTGGGAAATGAGTGGTGGTTATATGGTAATAAACATCTTGTTGGCTATAATACCAACCCTCTCTTTGATTTTAATTATAGGATATATAAAAAAAAGACATGAGCTTAATATTGCTCAAAATCTTGTTCTTTTAACAATTTCTTTTACTTATCTTTTGGGCATTCTTCCTCATAGTGGGGTAAGAATACAACAGCTATCTGTTCTATTTATTGTTATTCTTTTAATAATACTTAATAATGAGAAAAGCAGACCAAGTTCTTATTTTTATTGGTTAATACCTTTTGTTTATTTGTGGTCTAATTTACATGGTGGGTTTCTTTTGGGAATAATTATTTTATTCAGCTGGGTGGTTTATCAATGGCTTGTTTTATTAATAAACAAAAAAAACTTTTTTATAAAAAAAATAATCAATCAAGAAAATATTGAGACAAAAAAATTAAAAAAAATTACTTTAATTGTTTTCCTGTCTTCCTTATCAACACTTTTTACCCCTTATGGGTTTTATTTGTATGGCTTTTTAAAAGATTATACAAACACCGCCTATTTATCATATATACAAGAATGGAGACCGCTTATTGATTTTCTACCCACAAATAATCTTCATGTCTTCCAATTAATTTATATATTAATAATCCTGTCATTTTTATTTTGGCTAATTTTATATTATAAAAAAATAACTTGGTGGAAAATTATACTAATCTTTGGCCTTTGTTTAATAAGTCTTAGATCAACCAGACATTTCCCTATTTTTGGTGGAGCCTCTTTGTTGTTGATTGTTGCGCCGGTTATTAAAGATATTATTAGAAAAGACTTGTCTTCTGGGGTAATTAAAATATCGCTATGGTTTTTATTGGTTTCTTCTTTTTTGTGTTCCCTCTTAATGTTTAATGAGCTGAATTATAAAAAAATTAAAAATCCTTTTTATCATTATTGTGATCAATATCCCTGCCAAGCTGTGGATTTTATAAAAAATAACAAAGACTTACGAGGTTTAAAAATAATAAATGACTACGCCTGGGGTGGTTATTTAATAGCTGTTTGGCCGGAAAAAAGGATATTTATGGATGGAAGATTACCTCAATATCCATATAAAAATCACACTTTAATTGAAGAGTATGTAGAATTTAATAAAAAAAACTTAACAGAAGAAAAACTTAAAGAATATGAGGCTGAATTAGTGCTCTGGAAAACGCCAGCTAAACCAAGGAAAACAACTTGGTTTGGGAGATACTTTCTAATGATGAATAAATATCAAAACACACCATCCAACAATGTTGGGAATTTCTTGTCTGAAAATAAAGAATGGGCTCTTGTTTATAAAGATGAAATAGCCTTGATTTATGTTAAAAGAACAAAATAAAAAAACCAATATACTAAAAAATTCTTTAAATTGGTTTTTTTTAACCTTCCTATTATTATTCATAAACAGAAGTAATGATTTTAATTCTGATGAGGGGGTTATTTTGGGTGGGGCCTGGAGAATAATTAATGGAGAAAAACTTTATTTGGATTTTTTTGAGTTTGTTGGTCCGATGAATTTCTGGCTACTTGCTTCTTGGTGGAAAATATTTCCTCAAAATTATTATTCCGCCTGGACAATGTCAATAATTATTTTATTATTTTCTACCTGGGGGATAAAAAAATTATCCGAAGCTCATGGGTTAAAAAATAACTGGACACCGGCCTATTTATTTGTTTTATCAACAATTTTTTGGCCAATCATTAATCACAACTCTTTTGTTATTTGTTTTATTGTTTGGGGTTCTTATTTTATAATCAGACAAAAAAACAAAAAGGATTTTATTTTATCGGGTTTTTTTGCTGGGTTATCCATTATAACACTGCAACACAGAGGAGTTGCCCTCTTCTTTTATCAAGTATTTAATATAATTAAAAACAAGGTTTTTTTAAAACAAAAAACAACCTGGCTTTATTTACTGTCATTAACACTAGTTATAACACTTGTAGTAATAAAAATACCGCCCAATATCTTATGGGATTCTTTGATAGTATTTCCAAGCCAAAATTATTTAGCAGTTAATAAAATATCAAAAATAACTTGGTTAATATTTTTAATAATCTTTATCTCTTTGTTTTTTATTATTAAAAAAAGAAAATGGGGTGAAAAAACAAATGAACTTTTTTTTCTTCAATTAATCCTTTCTGTATCCATACTCTCGAGACCAGATATTTCACATATAATGCAAATAGCTTGGCCTTCTTTTATAATAATTGGCTTAATTGTTAATAATATTATTTTTAAGAATAATTTTATAAAAAGAATTTTTTACTTCTTACTATACTATTTTTGTTTTTGTTTAATTATTTTTTATTATATCAAGCTCGGCTTATCTTTTGATCGTCCTGATTTAAAAAAAGAGGTGGACAGGTTTTGTCCGGAAGAAATAATTTATGCCGGACCGTTTATGCCAGGTCTTTATTTTGAATTAAAAAAGAAAAACCCCACGCCTTATGGAATACTGGTTACTAATCACCAAACAGAAGAACAAATAAAAGAAGCTGCTGAAAAAATAGAACAAAATCCTCCGCTATGTGCTATTATTAACTACCAGATGGTTAATAAATTTAAACACAATATAAATAATCCGGTTGATATATTTATTTTAAATAATTATGAAACAATTAAAACTCTAAACAACCACCTTTTTATAATGAGAAAGTATAACCAAGACTAGGTGGATTATTTATTAATTTTCTGCTATAATAACAGTATAAAAATTAACTGTTTTATTAATTCTATGCCCATAAGACCCCAGTCTCCCCAATATTGGAGAAACGCTAAGTATAAACCCAAAAACCCAAAAAACACCGCAGATATAAGGGGTGGTAGCTATTCTTCCAAGAAGAATAAAGAAAAAAAAGAAAAAGGTGGTTTTATAAAAAACATTATGGGTTTTGTTTTCTCTAAAAAAGCTTTTTCTTTACTTTTTTTCTTAATACTAGCTCTTTTCTTAACTGGAACAATAACCATTCTTTGGCTTTCTAAGGGCCTACCAAATCCAAACCGCTTAATGGAAAGAGAGGTGGCTGAAAGTACCCAGATTTTTGATCGTACAGGTCAAACAGTTTTATACGAAATACATGGTGATGAAAAAAGAACAATGGTTGTCTTAGAAAATATACCAAAACACGTTAGAGACGCCACTATTGCTATTGAAGATAAGAATTTTTATAAACACCGAGGTATAAGCTTGTGGGCTATTTTCCGAACAGCTATTACTAATGTTTTAACTGGTAAAAAAGCTGGGGGCTCAACCCTTACACAACAATTTGTTAAAAATGCGGTTTTAACTAGTGAAAAATCATATATTCGTAAAGCTAAAGAAATAATCATGGCCTATAGGCTTGAAAAAAAGTTCTCTAAAGATGAAATACTTCAGCTTTATTTTAATGAAATACCCTATGGTTCAAACGCTTATGGTATAGAAGCGGCTAGTCAAAAATACTTCGGTAAAAATGTTACAAACCTATCTTTAGCTGAAGGAGCTATTTTAGCGGCTATCGTGCAAACACCCACCAGGTATTCTCCTTATGGGCCAAATAAAGATTTATTATTATCAAGACAACATTATGTTCTTGATATTATGGAAGAACAAGGAATGATTTCTAAAGAAGAAAGAGATTTAGCTAAAGAAGAAAATCTAGTTTTTAAAAGCGCAACTGATGACATAATAGCTCCGCATTTTGTAATGCATATAAGGGAAATGCTCTCAACAAAATATGGTGAAAAAACCATTGAACAAGGTGGATTAAAAATCTATACTACCCTTGATTTATATAAACAACAAATAGCTGAAGAGGTCTTAAAAAAACAAGCTGAAGAAAATCAAAAAACACACAATGCTTCCAATGCCTCGTTGGTCTCTATTGACCCTAAAAATGGCCAGGTTTTGGCCATGGTGGGCTCAAAAGATTATTTTGATGAATCTATAGATGGACAGGTTAATGTGGCCCTTAAAGACAGACAACCAGGATCTTCTTTTAAACCAATAGTCTATGCTCAAGCTTTTAGTAAGGGTTATAACATGAATACTATTGTTTATGATGTTCATACAAACTTTGCCGCCTCAGGAGATCCTTATGAGCCCAAAAACTACACTGGACAAGAGTATGGGGCTGTTAGTCTAAAAAGCGCCCTAGCTGGTTCTTTAAATATTGCATCTGTTAAAGCTTTTTATTTAGCTGGACCAAGGGAAACTCTTGATTTAGCTAAAGCCTTGGGATATACAACCCTACTTGATCCAGATAGATTTGGATTATCTCTTGTTTTAGGTGGAGGAGAAGTTAAATTACTTGAACACACTAACGCCTTTAGCGCCTTTGCGAGAGAGGGTTTGGTTAATAACCCATCTTTTATTTTAAAGGTTGAAGATAGGAATGGAAAAATTATTGAAGAGTTTAAACAAGAAGAAAGAAGGGTCTTAGATGGTAATGTAGCTAGACAAATTAATGCAATATTATCTGATAATAACGAAAGAGCTTATATTTTTGGCGCAAGAAGTTATTTAAACCTAGGAGATAGACCAGCTGGAGTTAAGACTGGAACAACCAATAACAATCGTGATGCTTGGACAGTTGGTTATACACCATCACTGGTTACTGGTGTTTGGGTTGGTAATAATGATAATTCACAAATGAAATCAACCGCTGATGGTAGTGTAGTGGCGGCCCCTATTTGGAATGAATATATGAAAAGGGTTTTAGGAAACGACAATATAGAAACTTTTAATAAGCCAGAAATAAAGCCAACAGGTAAATCCATACTTGATGGGGTTGGTTCTGAGGAAAAAGTTTTAAAAATAAACAAATTATCCGGACTCTTAGCTAATGAAAATACACCTGAAGAATATATCGAAGAAAAAACCTATAAAGAAGTTCGTTCTATTCTTTATTATGTAAACAAAAATGATCCACTAGGTCCTGCTCCAACTAATCCAGCTGATGATCCTCAGTTTAGTTTATGGGAAAACGCTATTAAAAATTGGGCTGAAAGAAATAATATAATAACAGAATCACCACCTACTGAATATGATAACAATCACACACAAGAAAATAAACCAATCTTTGAGTTAAATGTTGAAGATGGTTTTTCTACTCCTTTTTCTTATTTAAGTATTTCCATTAAAGCGTCGGCTCCCAGGGGTGTTACTACGGTGGAATATTTCTTAAATGGAACAATCCTACATAGTGCAAGTGAATATCCTTTTAGTATGGAAAAATCAATAGAGGGTACGCCAGCTGGTTTTAATGAATTAAAAGTGGTGGTTTGTGATGATATAAAAAACTGTAGTGAGAAAATAATAAATTTCAACTTAGTTAAATAACTATTTTCTTATTGGCATTATTAGGTGGGTATATTCACTACCACCCACCTCTCTAATAACACAAGGCGTATCTTTATTAACAACACTTAAAGAAACACCCTCAGTTGTTATTGAGTTTAAAACATCTATTAAGTAACGATAATTAAGTGTTATATCGTTATCTTCGCCATTTACAACACCTTCAAGTGACGCTTCAAATTCTCCTAATTGTCCAGAGGTAGAAGATATTGCTATGGTGTTTTTTTCTTTTGAAACAATTAAAATAATATCATTTATATTTGTTTTAGCAAAAATAGAGGCGGCTTTAATAAGTCTAATTAACTCTTTAGTTGAAACCTCTATTTTAGTTAAATGTTTATCTGGTATAATTGAGGAATATTCAGGATAGCGACCATCAATAACTCTAGAAACAACCTCAACCTCACCAATAACAAATAAACATTGGTTATCATTTATATAAAGGGAAACCTCTTTAATTTCTTCGCTTTGTCCTAAACTCGCTATTCTTACAACCTCCTGAAGTGTTTTAGTTGGAATAATTAAACGAGTACTTATCTTATTTTTATTATTTATTAAAACCTTTCTTTCACTTAATCTATAACTATCTGTTCCAACTAGGGTTATATTTTTTTCATCTATAACCATTAAAACCCCAGAAAGTTCTGGTTTGTTTTCATTTTGGGCGGTGGCAAAAATAACCTGATCAATGGCTTGTGAAAATTCTTGAGGATTAATCTTTATTTCATTTTCTTTTTTAATTTCCGGAATGAATGGAAACTCCTCGGAAGATGTTCCTTTTATTTTTGTTTTTGCTTGACCGCAGCTTATAATAAGTTCATCACCATCTTGCTTTATTTCAACTTTGTCATTGTCCATTAAAACAACGTACTCAGAAAGTAGTTTAGCGTCTACTGTATAAGAACCTTCTTCTTCAACTTTGCATCTTAAAATACTAGTTATACCTATCTCAAGATTGGTACTAACTAAAGAACAAGAACCTCCCTTAGCGCTTATCATAATATTATTCAAAATAGGTAAAGCAGTATTTTTAGATGTAACATGATTAACAGAGAAGACTGCTTGTCTAAGGTTTTTTTGTAGTGTTATTAATTTCATATATATAAATAACTAATAGTAATAATAAGGCTGTGGATTAGGTGGATAAATTAAATTTTATTTAAACACTAGCCTTTTTTTGTTGTTAAATTTGTGGATAGAGTCTGTGGAAAAAATCAGAGGTAATTGTTTATGATTTTTATATTGGTTTTATTTGGTTTTTTATTAATACTTTATACACCGTTAAAACACAGAAAATTACCGGGTTTTACACAACTTATTAAGCCCTATATTAAGCTTGCATAAGTTGCTTAATAGATACTATTTGTTGTTTTAATTTTGGGTTTATTTTTAAATCTTCATTTATTTTATTACAAGCATGAATAGCTGTTGTGTGATCTCTTCCACCAAGCTCTTTACCTATTAAAGGAAAAGAGGCACTTATTTCTTCTCTTAATAAATACATAGCTATTTGTCTTGGAAAAACTAATTCCTTTTTTCTACTTTTACCAATTAAATCCTTAGTGTTTATAGAGAAAAAATTAGCCACAGCGTCTATAATATTTTTACTAGTTAAAGACTTTTCTTGTATTTCAACTAAGGTGGTGGCTAGGGCTTTTTTGGTTGATTCAATTGTTGGTTGAAGGTTATTAAACTCATAATAAGTAATAAGCCTAGTTAAAGCTCCCTCAAGTTCTCTTATATTAGTGTTTATGTTATGAGCTAAATAATTAAGTATTTCTTCGTTTAGATGAAAGTTTTTTTCTTGGCATTTATGGGTAAGAATAGCTAGTTTTGTTTCAAGGTCTGGGGTGGTTATATCTGCTATCATTCCCCACTCAAAGCGCGATAAGAGCCTTTTTTCAAGCGCTGGGATAGCTTTAGGTGGTCTATCTGAGGTTAAAACTATTTGTCTATTTGTTTGGTGTAATTCATTAAAGGTATGAAAAAACTCTTCTTGTGTTCCATCCTTACCAGCCATAAACTGAATGTCATCAACTAGTAATAAATCAACATTTCTATATTTTTCTTTAAGTTGTTTAGCTCTTCCTGATCTAACCTCGTTTATATAGTCATTGGAAAACTTTTCAGAAGTTACATAAAGGATTTTATCAGTTTTTTTTAATAACTCATGACCAATAGCTTGTAATAAATGGGTTTTACCAAGACCCACTCCCCCATAAATAAATAAGGGGTTATAAGCTTTACCAGGGTTATTGGCCACCGCTTGACACGCTGCAAAAGCTAATTCATTTCCTTTACCAACAATAAAATTGGAGAAAACATAATGTGAATTTAAACCAAAGCGATTAACAGCTATTAAGGGTTTATTTTGTGGAGGAAGCGCTTTTGGTTGCTCTTTATAAATCATCTCTTCCCGATCTTTTTGTTTGGTTTTTATTAAGTATTTAATTTCTTTTATCTCTTCTTTAGAAACACTCCTTAGGGTTTTTAATATATCTTCAGTGTGCTTCTTTTCTAAATATTCTTTAACAAAGGCGCTTGGTGTACAAACTATTATTACCCCGTCATCAAAAGAGCTTATATAGGTTTGTTTAAACCAAGTACTAAAATTAGCGCGGGAAATATTTAATTCCATTTCTCCTAAAACAGCCTGCCAAAGTTGTTCGTTATTCATAAGTGGGGAGGGTTGACGAGGTCAACTTTAAAAAATAATAAAACTGTTTCAAGTATAGCAATAATCCCGGGGTGTGTAAAAGTGTTTAATTTGTTTATAACCTGTTGATAACTTATCCAAGAAAAACCAAATAAGAAGATTGACTTTTATTTAAAACAATGTTATTTTTCATGGGTATTTATCTAACAACTTTTATCTATATTTTTTAAATGATTTTATGCCAAAAAGAACTTATCAGCCCAGCGAGAGAAGGGCTAAGAAAAAACATGGCTTTATGGCTCGTATGGAGACAAAAGCCGGAAGAAATGTTATTAAAAGGCGCAAAGCCAAGGGTCGCGCTGTTTTAACTAAATAATTTTTATGCTCCCAAAGGCGAATTGTATACGCCTAACAAGGGATTTTGAAAGAATTTTCTCTGAGAAAAGGGCGCTTAACGGAAAATTTATTAAAATTAAGGTTATTGCAACGGGCTTGCCGGTTGTTCGTTTTGGTATAATAACCAGTACAAAGGTTAGTAAAAAAGCTGTTCTTAGGAATAAGATAAGAAGAAGGATAAAGTCAATCTTAGCTAAAAACCTTATAAAAATGCCCTCAGGCTTTGATGTGGTGGTTATTTGTTCTCCGGCAGCCGCTAAGGCTAGTTTTTCTGATCTACAACAAGATATTAATGAAAGCTTAAGTAATTTTTTTAAAGATTAAAGATTGGTTTTATGTCTTATTTTGAGACTATTTTAGTTAAATTTTTTGTTTTTTTTATTAGGCTTTATCAGAAGATATTATCACCTGATCACAGTTTTTTAAAAAACTTCTTTCCAAACGGCTATTGTAGATTTCACCCAACTTGTTCAAACTATGCTATAATGTCTTTAGGGAAGCATGGCCTTATAAAAGGATCATTTTTAATGATTAAAAGGCTTTTGCGTTGTCACCCCTGGAATAATGGTGGTTATGACCCTGTTCCATAAACAACCCAAGAGGTTGTCTTAATTTTTAATAAAAATCAATATATGGGAGGATTTTTCAATACATTTTTTTATGAGCCGATTTTAAACCTTCTGGTCTTTATTTATAATACCCTACCAGGGTCAGATATCGGCTGGTCAATTGTTATTTTAACAATAGTTATTAAGTTAATATTGTATCCATTATCAAAAAAATCAATAGAATCACAAAAAGCCCTACAAGACCTGCAACCAAAAATTGAAGAAATAAAAAGAAAATATAAGGACGATAAAGAGGCTATGAGTAAGGCTATGATGGATTTATATAAGACAGAGAAGGTTAACCCTCTTTCTTCTTGTCTGCCATTATTAATTCAATTACCCTTCTTTTGGGCTATTTTTAGGGTTTTTAATGATGAATTATCTGGCAAAACACTGGATATGATCTACCCCTTTATTGTTAACCCAGGCACCATGAATCCTATCGCCTTTGGTTTTGTTGATTTTTCTGAAACAAACATTGTTTTGGCTATTTTGGCTGGAGCCTCCCAATATTTCCAAATTAAAATGATGCCCAATAAACCGGCGGCTATTAAAAGCGAAGGGGCTAAAGATGAGAACATGATGGCTATGATGAATAAGCAAATGCTTTACATTATGCCTGTTTTAACGGTCGTTATTTGTATGACACTGCCCTCGGGACTGGCTTTCTATTGGTTTGTCTCAACTATTCTAACCCTAGCGCAACAGTGGTATATATTTAGAAACAACCCTAAAAACAAAGAAAATAGCGGACAGGGCCAGGTTATTGAAGGTGAAATAATTAAATAAGTAGTTTTATATAATTATATAACCATATAACCATATAATAATGGTTTAATAAATAAAAAATAGCCCACACAGGGCTATTTTTTTGTTTGTTTAAATTAAAATAGACTTATAAAATAACTACTGAAAATAATAAGAGCCCCAACCGGGGCCTCATTATAATTATTATTAGACCGCGAGTTGAGGCTCATACCCTAGTGGGTATAAGTCTCCTGGTGATTTAGGGACATGCCTTACAACCAACATTTGAACCATTCTCTATTTTATGAGTTTGGCCATTTTTTTATTTTTATTTTAAAAGCGTATCACCTCCGCTTTATTTTTAATGGCAGTTATAAGGAGAGGAATCATAACAATGATCTTAAATGTCATTGCGTAAAACCTCTGTCTTTGTAATGTGCGATCTAAACTTATGCTTTAAGTATAGCATAGTTTAGAAAACAGGTCAATGGTTTTATTGTATAATATAAAATAGGCAAAAAAGTCAATAAAAACCCTATTTTTATAACATAAAAATTTTTATTATATAAAGTTTTCAACAGTTTAAGTCCAGGTTGTTTTAGACTTAAATCAATAAGTTATCCACCTAATCCACTAGTTATCCACAGGTATGGTAAATAAAGATGGGGATAAACAAAAAGAAGCTTAGATGATCTAAACTTCTTTTTGGGATAGTGGTGTTGATTTGGTATTATCTGAGGGTATCAAGGGTTGGCTATTAGCCCTATTTTGAGGTCACGGTGGGATTCGAACCCACGATGGCGGTTTTGCAAACCGCTGCCTTAGCCACTTGGCTACGCGACCTGGAATTATTTAGAAACCTTTTACTTAATGACTATAACAAATTTTTTATATAAAAACAACAAGAGAGATGACCCTTGTTGTTTTTATAGATTGGAATTAATTTCAATCTAATCTTCCTTTCAATTTAAATATATTTTGGCTATGTTATTTATTGTTCTAAAATAACAATCCTTAAAGTTCTTTTTCCAAAATTAATAGCATCTTTTTTACTAAGCATCCAAACGTCAACTCGGTTACCGTATTTTCTGGCTGTTCTGTCTCTTACAATAAAAACTCTTTCTCCAAAATAATCAGGGATCATAATCTTTGTACCAAAGGGTAGAAAGTTAGCGGCCACTGTATCTTCTATACCATGTTGGCAGACATTAAAGCCATTGGCCGTTATACAAGGATTACCGCTAGTTTGAGCGGGTTCCGAGTTATAGGCTGTAATTGTCACAAAAACCCCCTCAGAGCTTATTCCAACATTACCACTGTTATTTAAATAGCTTTTGTTTGAAGCTATCTTGGGTGCGGGTGGTGTGGGTGCTTCAGGGAAGGGTACAACCTCAACTAGCTTAAAGTCCTTAGCTACCTTTGGTCTGTTGTCAGGAGTTTTGTTTTCTTTTTTCTCGGATAAATAAGTAAAGCTTATAGCTTCACTCTCCGGACTTTTAATAATTAAAACAGCTTGACTGTTTATTCGGTTTTCCGAAGCACTCGCGTGACTTGGAAAGAAAATAACATTATAGACAAAAACAAATAAAATAAAAACTACTATATGTTTAATTGTTTTGTATTTAATAAATCTTTTTTGTCTTCGTAAATGAGGATCCATATAAAAATAAAAAAACTCCCAGTTAATCATGCATGGGAATTTACTCGCACACCTTAGCATATCTTCTTAAAATAGTCAATGGTATAGAGGTGGATAAATAATCGTATTTTTATTTAAATTTAGCAGATTTATAGTGGTTTAGTTAATAATTGTTCTAAGATAGCAAAACAATAGCTTATTATTAGTTTAAATTGTTCCATTGGAACAATAGATTATTAGGTTATATTAAAAACAACATATTCTTGTTTAATATTAGCCATTTTTAATAAGGAGTATTGGTGCTAATTTAAAATATTTCTTATTTTGTTTTATATGGAACAAATATATAGTTATATTATACTTATTGTTCCATTTGGAACGATTCTTGATTAATTAAAAAATCCCACTATGGGGATTTCTTAATTAGTACTTAGTACTTAGTTATATTCTATTTATTTTGGCAGATATTTCAATATTTCATGATCTCTGTCTGTTGCCTTCTTTTGTTTCTCCTTTTTATTTTTCCATGACTTATATAATAAATATAGCCAAACAATTGAAGCTACTACCCATATTATATACCAAAATCTTGAACGAAGAACAGCCACAAATTGTTTATTGAAAAATATCATTGAAATAGGCACTAATATTTGTACAAGACCAAAAAATGCAATAACAAGAAAGTTATTCTTTTTATATTTTGATTTTTCGGTTAAGTATTTATATAGGAAAAAAGCGAAGATAATAACTCCTATAATAGCTATTGCTAGTAAAATATTTGTACCAATTTCGCCAATTGGTTGGGGTCTTGGGTTAAACCAATAACCAGGTGAAAGATAGTTATAATTCATATATTAACTTTAATTTAGATTATTTTTCTACAACCAGGCAATAATGATAATTTCCTGGCTTTATTTCTTTAATTGATTTTGGTGATAATATCTCTATGGCCTCTTTGGCCATTTCTTTTGAAATTCTCCTTTTTTGATCAGGTCCAATAGGAGATGGGGCGTCTTCCCAATCACAAACAACAAGAAAACCACCTTTCTTAAGAGTTTTAAATGATTCCTTAAGCATCTCAAGACTGTTCTCAGCCTGGTGTAGGGTGTTAATTAAAAAAGAGGCTTGAGATTTATTATATAGCTCTTTAAGAGATCCTTCTGATTCAATATTTTTTTTCACTATTTCTATGTTATTTATTTTATGATGCTTAATGTCTTTTTTTGCTGAGTCTATAATTTCCGGTAATACATCTACGCCATAGACCTTTCCTTTATCTCCAACAAGCGAAGATATTGCATAAAGAAAGAATAAAGACCTTCCGCAACCAAGATCACAAACAAAATCATTGTGCTTAATCATTCCCTGATTAATAATTAAATCAATAGAAATTAGAGATGTTTTTGTAGGTATTTTATTCATGTTAATATGAGTTAATAACAAGTTTTCCACAAACTACTTTTTGGCTAATATTAGGTAAAATCTTATTTTAAGTCTAGGATTTTCTGGACTTATAAACAGGCTGTTTTTTTTATTTAATTTTAGCTTTTTTAAAATCAAAGTCTATATTATACTGGACTTATCTTTTAATTTTTATAGGGTGGGCGCACAAGGATTCGAACCCTGGACCCCTTCGGTGTAAACGAAGTGCTCTAACCAGCTGAGCTATGCGCCCTAAAAAAACTGTGGACCATAAGGGACTCGAACCCTTGACCTCTTCCATGCCATGGAAGCACTCTAGCCAACTGAGCTAATGGCCCTTATTTCTTTTTATTATCAATGAGATAAATATATATTATTTTTTTAAAAAAGACAAGGTTGTTTTTTTGTTTTTAGATTTTTGGTGCTCCCGGAGGGAATCGAACCCCCATTTTATCCTTAGGACGGATTTGTTCTATCCATTGAACTACGGAAGCTTATTTGCGTTGACTATAGAACTATATAATTATTTTAAGATTTAGGCAATACTTGGAGCTTGACAAGGTATGGTTCTTTTTTGCTACACTTAAGATAGATTATTAATTATAAAGAAAACATATGTTTACAAAAAACTCAGGAGGATTGGGTCAAAAAGAGGGGGTTGAAACTATTATAGGTTCATCTGTTAAGCTTGAGGGAAACTTTTCTTGCCAAGGAGGTATTGTTGTTGAGGGAGAAGTTAAGGGTAATCTTAAAACCTCTTCTTTATTAGAGGTCGGTGTTAAGGCAGTTGTTACAGCCGACATAGAAGCCGCTGAGGCTCGTGTTGCCGGAGAGATTAAAGGCAACCTCAGAGTTAACGGTTTTTTGGAGATCGCTTCTTCTGCCAAGATATATGGAGATATAGAGGCCTCTTCTATTTCAGTTGGACAAGGAGCTGTTTTAAAAGGCAAGATTTTGGTTTTAGGTAATGAGAGTAAAAATCATAAGAGTAAAGAAAAAGAAGATATAAAAGAAGGAGATGAATAATGTTTATATTTACGATTCTTATCTTTCCCAAAAAAGTCACCAAAAAGCTTTGGCGGCTATGGAAATACGTTTAACCGACTTGGGGCTTAACGGAAAAATATATCGCTTAACCCCAATGACACGTCTTTCTGAAATAATAAGGGATGAATTAAAAAGAAAGGCTAAAACCATTGTGGCAGTAGGTGGAGATTCTTTATTTTCCAAATTGGCAACTCTTTTATCTGGAACAGATACGCCTTTAGCTATTTTGCCAATCGGTGAAAAAAGCGCCTGTGCTAAAACACTGGGTATTACTGAAGATGATCCTTGTAAGGTATTAGCAGCTAGAAGAATAGTTAATTTAGATACTGGCAAGATAGATGCCGGACAGTTTTTCTTATGCGAAGCTTTAATTAAAACAGAAGATAGTTTAATAAGACTAAATAGAGATATTGAGATAACAGTTAAGGGGCAGGCGGAGATTAAGGTGGTTAATATTTTACCTAAAGATGATATAGAAAACACTCTTTCAGCTAACCCTGAAGATGGAAAATTTAATATTTTTATAACAGTAAAAGACAGTGGTGGTTTTTTAAAAAAGAGTGTTTCAAAAAGCTTTTTTCTTTGTGAAAGCTTAGAAATTGAAAATGGGGTTAAAGAAGTTTTAATAGATAGTTCAATTAAGCTTGATAAAGCTAGTAGAATAGATATTGTCCCTAAAGCAATTTTTGTAATAGTAGGTAAGGAAAGGAGTTTTTAGGTAATAAAAAACCCCTAAAAAAGAAAGGGGCTTAAATTTTTACAATAGATATTAATTAGTCATCTTTGGAACCAGTACGAAGGTTTTTTGTTTATGTTTTGTTTGTCCAACAAAAATTTTTTCCAAACCAATAAAGGGATTATTTATGATAATTATATCACCCTTTTTTAGTTGAATTGAAGCAAGATTTGTTTCTTTAAAAAATATTACTTTCGTTTTTCTATCCTGCTTCTTTATTATACTTCTTAAGCTTCGTATATCTTCAACTTCATATACATCTTCGTGATCATTAATAATTCTTTGTAGGTCTTTATTTTCGATTTTACTTTCATCGGCTGTAAGACCAAAATTGACTCTTAATTTCTCCATTGTTTGTTTTTAAGGTTTTTGAAAACCATTTAAATATACTACTATTAAAAAATAAAGTCAATATGTTTTTTGGGTTATTTATTGCTTATTGAAAAATATTTGTTTTTATGCTACAATTTATTCACTATTATTTATATATAAATATATGCCTTTAATCCCTACTGTTATTGAAAAGTCCGGGCACTACGAAAGAGCCTATGATATCTATTCCCGCCTTTTACGGGATCGTATTATTTTCTTAGGTGAGCCTATTAATGATCATGTAGCCAATATTATTATTGCCCAACTACTTTTTCTTGATGCTGAAGCTAAGGAAAAGGATATAAAGTTCTATATAAATTCCCCAGGAGGCTCTGTTACTGCTGGTTTGGCTATTTATGACACTATGCAGTATGTTAAGTCGGATGTTTCCACTATTTGTGTTGGTATGGCCGCTTCTATGGGTGCTACCCTTTTAGCAGCCGGAGCCGAGGGTAAGCGCTTTGCTTTGCCTAATTCAGAGATTATGATCCACCAGGTAATGGGTGGTTTTGAGGGCCAGGCCTCTGATATTAAGATTCGTTCAGAGCATATTTTAAAGATTAAAGATAAATTGAATAGAATTTTATCTAAACATACCGGACAAAAAGTTGATGATATTGAGAAAGACACAGATAGAGATCGCTTTCTTTCTACCGAAGAAGCCAAAAAGTATGGTATTATTGATAAAATAATAGGGAGATAAGGCTTTTTTAAGTCTTGACAACCTCTAACTATTGGTGTAGAATCTGGATATTGTTTATTAATTAAATTTTTTCTGTTATGACAGCAGCTAAGAAGCTTTTAAAGAAAAAAAGCAAAAATGTTTCCGTTGAATCCAATAAAACTCTTGAAGAAATAAAGGAAGAGTTAAAACCAGGGATGAGTGTTCGTATTTACCAAAAGATTAAAGAACTTAATCCCAAGGGTGAAGAAAAAGAACGTGTCCAGTATTTTGATGGCCTAGTTATTGCTCGTAAGCATGGTAAAGAGGTTGGTTCAACTATTACGGTTCGTAAGGTAACCGATGGAGTTGGGGTAGAAAAGATTTATCCTCTTAATTTGCCAACCATTACCAAAATAGAAGTCCAAAAACAAGCTCGTGTTCGTCGTGCCAAACTTTATTATCTTCGTTCCGGTTATAATAAGAGACTTAAGGAAAAGGTTGTAAAGGAAAAAGTTGTAGCTTTGGAAAAGAAATAATTTAAGTATTTTAAAATAGAGAGTTATAAAAGCGGGAAGTGGAAAGTGAAAGAAAATTGTTTAATATTTCACTTAACGCTTCTCGTTTTTATATTATCTGCGGATATGGTGGAATTGGTAGACACGCAAGCTTGAGGGGCTTGTGAGGGTTTCCTCGTGAGGGTTCGAGTCCCTCTATCCGCACAGTAAAGAAGTTTTTTAAAAATTTAATCGAGGGAGGGATTAAAATGAAAACACTTTTATTTTTACTTTTTTTAGGCTTAATTCTTTTAATTTGTAATTTTGCTTTTAATAAACAAGCAAAAAATCTTCTTGACGGACAAGTTAATGTTTTGTCCGAAAAAGATGGAGATAATAAGTTTATTTTTCTTAATTTCCGACGTGATGGAATATATCATGTAGAAATAAAGAAACAAGATGATGTGAGTGGTCAATATAATAAACTTATTTTTTCAAGTAGGATTAATAGCCTATCCAAAGACAGTGGTTCTTTGTTCACCTATAATCCAGGAGAAGAAATTTTGTTTGTTATTAGAAAAATTGATCATGACCCACCTAAAGTGGATTCTGTCGTTCTTTATTAGTGTATTAGTGATAAGTTTAAAGGAGATTTATAATCTCCTTTTTTATTTACAAAACATCTTTTTTTGTAATATAATGGTTATATATGAAAATACACTTTATTTGTTCGTTTAATGCTACTCGCAGTCGTTTAGCTGAGGCTTATGCTCGCTCGGTTTTTCCTAAAGGTTTTTTAATAGATTCAAGTGGAGTAAAGGCTACTGGAAAAGGTTTTAATAAAGGGCTTTCTCGCTATGCTTATAATATTATAAAAAAGAATAATTTGGAAAAATATGTTTCTAAGAAGTCAGTAGGTACCACCCTTGAGCTTTTACAAGATCGTGATTTAATAATCTTCATGGAACCTCGTCATCTTAGTTATGTACAAACTAACTTTAATTATACTCCTCTTAATTATGAGTGCTGGGGCATTAAAGACGAATCCAATGATTTTATGAGACATCTTTTTGGTTTGGGGTTTAAAAAAGAAGACCAGATGGATATTTTAATTATGAACAAGGTTGATGATTTATTAAAAAGATTGGTTGTATGAAAAAAATAATAAAAGTTTTAAATTCTGAGGCAGAAACCAAAAAATTTGGACAAGAATTAGCTAAGAGCTTTAAAGGAGGAGAGGTAATTGGTTTAATTGGAGAGTTGGGAGCCGGCAAGACTTCTTTAGTTAAGGGACTAGCCTTGGGTTTAGGGGTTAAAAAGAACATTACTAGTCCTACCTTTATTATTATGAATATTTATAAAGTTAAACATGAGAAGATTAAGAACCTTGTTCATGTTGATGCCTATAGGATAAAAAAAGGCCAAGCTTTATTGGGTATAGGGCTTGGTGATTATCTTGGGGATCCGCAAAGTATAACAATTATAGAGTGGGCCGATCTAGTACCGGATATTTTAAATAAAAAGGTTACTATTATTAAACTAAAACATTTAGGAGGAGATAAAAGAAAGATTAGTATTAATTACTAAGAGTTTTTATTAATAAAAAGATTAAAGGTCTACCGAAGTAGACCTTTATTTATCTTAAAACCTCTTCCTTTGCTAGTTGTAATATTTCATCTTCATCTATATCCATTTCCTTTAGAGATAATTTAATTTCATTTATCTCTTTTGTTATCTTTTCATCTTCTCCATCACTAATCATTTTTAATCTTAAATATTTAGCTAGCAAAAATCTTTTGCTTTTTTTATTATTTTCTTTATTTTCCATTTTATTTAGTTTGATTATTTTTATTATTCAATTTGTTTAAAACCATACTATAAACTAACTCCATCGCTAGAACTCGGTAGGCAATCCTATTATCACCAACAAAGCTTTTGATTAGGTTGGCTGATTCTTTACCCTTTTCATTTAGCTGTCTATAGAAAGGGTTAATGGTTGATATTAGGCTATTATGAAGAATTGTTCTAGCTCTGTCTTTTTCGGCTAATTCTTCAGAGCTTTCCCTACTTCCATCCATAGTCTCTTCATATTCAATCATCTCGCAGACATCTTTAATATATTGAAATGATTTTTCTTTAACCTCTTCAAAGAGTTCTTCCAATACCTCATCTTTAAGACAATCTTCTTGAAGTGACTCAAGTATAGTTGAATCATTAAAGTTTTTTTTCATTTCTCCAAAAAACTCTTCATGCTTATTTGGAAACTCTTTTATTTCTTTTTCAAACATAATGTATTAAGGTTATGTTATTTTTTTATCACAAAAAATAGGAAAAGTCAATACTAGGTCTTTTTAAGATAGATTAAGTAAATTATTCCTAGAACAATCATTACGTCAGCTAGGTTGATTACTGTTAAGTTAAAAAAGTTAAGGTAATCAATAACATGACCATACACTATTCTGTCGTAAAGGTTAGCGGTTGCTCCAGCTGTGATAAATAACCAAGCTGAAGATTCTTTAAGTTTGTTTTCTTTTAATGATTTTATTAGTATGAAGATAAGTAATATGGTTATTGGAATAATGATTATTATCGGGTTAAAGCCGTTTTAAGAGAAAGAGCAATATTATAATTAGCAAAGTATTCAAAAGATAAAACTTTGGGGATTATTTCTTGTTGTTTGTTTTGAAAAAAATTAAGAGCAGTAGATTTTAAAAGTCTATCTATCACTATACACAACACGACGCTGATAAGCGCCGTGTTAAAGTTTTCTTTTGTTACCATTTTATTCATTAGCTTTGCTGAAGTTTTTTCTTACACTCAACACAGGAGCTAGAGAAGGGACGGATTAAAAGTCTTTTTTCTTCAATCTCATTACCACAATATTTACAAATACCATAAGTACCTTTGTCTATACTTTCCAGAGCTGACTTAATGTCGCTTAGGGTTTTTTCGAGAACCTTATCAGTCTCAAGATTAGTGGTATATTGTTCTACCTCTTGGGCGTTCTCATCACTTTCGTCTCC